>JAOZQU010000026.1 GCA_029932055.1 Desulfocapsa sp. | reverse complement strand
GTAGAGATGGAAGCGTTGACTGCAGTTTCAGTGACTGCCCTGACCATCTATGACATGTGTAAGGCTATTGATAAAGCAATGATTATCAGCGATATTTGTTTGAAGAAAAAAACCGGCGGCAAAAGCGGGACTTTTATTCGACCTGAATAATGTCCCTTTTTATAGAGAATTTTTTGTAAGTGAAAAACTAGAGGTTTTTGATGGAGCAGAAAGTACTGGATAACTTCCAGAAGCAACTTGTGGAGAAACGCGAGGAAATCCTGAAAGAAGCAGAAAGGACATTGTCTGAGTTGAATGATCAGGCTGGGAATATCCCTGACGCCAATGATCGTGCCAGCGCTGAATCCGGTCGTAACTTTGAACTCCGAATCCGGCAGAGAGAGCAGAGACTGCTTTCCAAAATTGAACAGGCTCTGCAGAGGATAGATGATGGTGAGTTTGGTGAGTGTGAAAGTTGCGGAGAGCTCATTGGATTTAAACGCCTTGAGGCCAGGCCGGTTACGGCCCTTTGTATCGAGTGTAAGACTGCCCAGGAATCCAAGGAAAAAGGCCAGGGGAAATAGCAGAGATGCCTGAATTAAGAAAAGATCCTGTCCTTGGGCGATGGATCATTATTGCCACGGAACGAGGGAAACGTCCTTCTGATTTTGTTATTTCTGAACCGGAAACCACTGGAGGATTTTGTCCCCTTTGTCCGGGAAATGAAAATACGACGCCTAATGAAGTTTTGGTTTATGGGCGTGAGAGCGGGTATCCCAATACTCCCGGTTGGAAGGTTCGAGTAGTTCCCAATAAATATCCTGCGCTTGTGATAGAAGGCGATCTCAACCGCGAGGGTGAGGGGCTGTATGACAAAATGAATGGCATTGGCGCTCATGAAGTTATTATTGAGAGCCCTCGTCACGATGATGTTTTTTCTGAGTTGCCTCCCGAGCATATGATGCTGGTATTCAAGGCATTTAAAAATCGTATAAATGATCTGGAACACGATGACAGATTTCGCTATGTTCTTGTGTTTAAAAATTATGGTAAAGCTGCAGGTGCATCTCTTGAGCATTCACATTCACAGTTAGTCGCACTTCCTATATTACCGAGAAAAATAGAGTCGGAACTGGCTGGTGCCTTGACCTATTATAACTATAAGGAACGCTGCGTTTACTGCGATATTATCAGTCAGGAATTGAAGCAGGATGTTCGAGTGGTCTGTAAAAATAAGTTTTTCATCACCATTACTCCCTTTGCTCCACGAACTCCTTTTGAGATGTGGATTTTACCAATCCAGCACTCCTCTGCCTACCATGAGCAAAGTGATGAACAATTGCTGGCTCTTTCTGAAATTTTTTCAGAAAGTCTTTGCAGGCTTGATGCCTGTATTCCACGTGTTCCTTATAATTTTGTTTTGCATACCCAGCCCCTTCGTTCTCAGCACATGAATCATTTCCACTGGCATTTTGAGATTGTACCAAAACTTACGTCTATTGCTGGTTTTGAGTGGGGGTCAGGGTTTTATATTAATCCCATGCCTCCTGAAGAAGCTGCCAGCTATCTGCGAGAATCTCTGGAACGTATACTATAGAGGATCCCATGAAAAAAATATTACTTGTTGATGACGAAGAGGGTATTCAGATGCTCTATCGTGAGGAATTGGAAGACGATGGTTATGAAGTGATTTCCGCCTATACCGGTGAGGAAGGACTTCAGAAATTTAAAGATGAATCTCCGGATCTTGTTATTCTTGATATTCAGATGCCGGGTATGAACGGAATCGAGACCCTGCGACAGATGAAAATGCACAATCCAGATCTTCCTGTCATTCTCAGTACAGCCTATGGTGAGTATAAACAGGATCTTGGTGCGTGGGCTTCGGATGAGTATGTGGTTAAATCATCTGACATCAGTGAGCTTAAAAAGGCTATTCGTAAGCATCTGCTGTAACAGTTCAACAGCATCTCATTTGCTGCATCAGCCTTCAATACCCCAAAGGCACTTGTACCCGTTGTCAGGATGATTCCTGCGGGGCATCTTCAACTTTTGGCCTCTTATCTCCAGATTTTAATTATGAAAGATATCCAGAATCAGGAGGATCATCGCCGGATCAATATCAAGAAAGTGGGGGTGAAAACCATCTCTTATCCTATCACAGTTCTTGATAAGGCGCGTTCTAAACAGCATACTATTGCCTCTGTAAATATGTATGTGAATCTTCCCCATCAATTCAAGGGGACGCATATGAGTCGGTTTGTGGAAATTCTAAATCGTTTTCATGGTGCCATTGATATTGCGAAGTTCCGTTATATCCTTGAGGAAATGAAAGAGAAACTTGAGGCGGAAGCTGCTCACATTGAGATGTCTTTTGCCTATTTCCTTACAGGGAAGCAGGAAGATCCCAATACACTTAAATCCAGTCGATACGAGTGTTGTATGCATGGTTCTCTTGAAGCTGAAGATGACCTTGAATTAAGAGTTGACGTGCCCGTGGCTCTTCCTCTGACTGAAAAAACAGGACAGGGCCTTCCACGCTCTCTTGGACATTGGGGGAAAGTCGTTACAGCTGTAAAGTTTCGGAATTTTATCTGGATTGAAGATATCATTACACTTATTGAGAAAGCCATTGATCATGAACGATCCCATGGGAAAAATGCCATGTCAGTGGAATCATTGACCCGGCGAGTTGCAGAGAGCCTTGAAGAGGAAGCGGCTATTAAGTGGTTTTCAGTGAGAGTTCAAAATCTTTCGGAAGGCTACTCTACCTTTGCTGCTATGGAATCAGTATCGTAGTCGATTTTTTTTATTCTAACTTTTAATACAATATTATGTCTGAATTACTATTTGAGATAGGAACTGAGGAACTGCCGGCTGGTTTCCAGGAACCCGCGCTTGCACAATTGAAACAAAACTTCATCAATCAGGCGAAAGAGCTTAATCTTACCCACGGTTCTGTTGTCACCATAGGGACTCCTCGTCGTCTCGCACTTCTTGTGCAGGAACTTGCTGATGCTCAGCCGGATTCCCGTGAAGAGCTCATGGGGCCATCCAGGCAGGCCGGCTTTGATGCTGATGGAAACCCAACCAAAGCAGCCATGGGTTTTGCTAGATCCAAAGGTGGTGATGTCACTGACCTGAAGGTTGTAGAAACAGACAAAGGTGAATATCTGATGATTGTTCAGGAGCGTGCAGGACTTGTAACTGCTGAATTGCTACCTGCTCTTTTGGCTGATTTGATGCAGGGGTTTTCTTTTGCCAAATCCATGCGCTGGGGAGAAAATACATCAACATTTGCACGCCCGGTTCAATGGATTGTTGCTCTGTATAATGGTGATATTGTTCCCTTCAATCATGATGGTATAATCGCATCAAACATGACTCGTGGCCATAGGTTTATGGCAAACAAGGAAGTCGCTTTGCAAGGTGTTGCTGATTATAAAGATTCTCTTGAAGAGGCATTTGTGCAGGTTGATCAGGATGAGAGGCGTAATGCAGTTCTCTCTGAGATTGAAAAGGCAGTTGCTGAAACCCTTGATCCTGCAAACGCTAAGGTTGCAGTCGATGAAACTTTGGTGGATACGGTCTGTAATCTTGTTGAAAAACCTTTTGGGGTGTGCGGCAGTTTTGATGGAAAATTTCTGCAGTTACCCGATGAAGCACTTATCACCTCCATGCGTGAACATCAGAAATATTTTCCTGTTGTCGACAGGGAAAATAATCTGTTACCAAATTTTGTTGCAGTAAATAATACCAGGGTCAAAGATATCAATCTAACCCGTACCGGGCATGAACGAGTATTGCGTGCCCGCCTTGAGGATGCTTTTTTCTTTTTTGCCGGTGATAAAAAGAAGAAACTCGATGATCGGTTTAATGATCTTACAGGTATTATTTTTCAGGCAAAACTTGGTACAATGCTTGAAAAAACTGAACGTATTGTGAAACTCACCGGGCTTCTTGCTGAACAATTTATTCCTGATTCCGTGGATGATGCCTGCCGTGCCGCTCGATTATGTAAAACCGATCTTCTTACAGATATGGTAGGGGAGTTTCCTTCCCTGCAGGGAAATATGGGCGCAGCCTATGCCCTGCAGGATGGCGAATCAGAGATTGTGTCCCTGGCTATTAAGGATCATTATCTGCCAAAACGGGCAGGTGCTGAACTTCCCACCTCTTTAATCGGTGCTGTGGTTGGTCTTGCTGACAGGCTTGACACCTTGAGTGGCTGTTTTGGTATAGGGCAGCTTCCCACAGGGACAACAGATCCTTTTGGGCTGCGCAGAATCGCCCTTGCCATCCTCCATATTGTTGAGCACTCTGAATGGACGTTATCTCTGAATGACATCGTACATAAGGCGCTTTCGCTTTATGGTGATAAGGTGAATGGCAGTGCTGAAACTGTGGAGCAGGTGCTCGCTTTTATCCGTGGGCGTTTTGTAAATGACCAACTTGCAGCAGGCGTGGATGGAGAAGCCGTGGAGGCGGTAACTTCAGTGGCATTTGATGATGTGAATGATTGTATAGCTAAAATTCAAGCCCTGGCAGCCATACGCAAAGAAGATGCTTTTGCAGTGCTTGCTGCCTCCTTTAAACGTATCCGTAATATTATCAAAGAGAACAGTGCAACAGATGTGAAAGAAACACTGCTTGTGGAAAGAGCGGAAAAACATCTAGTCACTGTTTTTGTGCAGGTTGCAGCTACTGTGCAGCCCTTGCTTGATGCACGTGATTATAATGGAGCACTTTCAGCAATGCTGGCATTGAAGGCACCTGTTGATGAGTTTTTTAATGAGGTAATGGTGATGGATGAGGATGAGACTATCCGAACGAATCGACTTAATTTGCTAACAGCAATTTCAGCTCTCTTTTTGAGAGTGGGGGATATTTCAAAAATGCAAAGCAGTTAATAGATATATTTGGTTGCAGGATTTCCGTTTCTGCTGGTGAAACGCAAAAAAGGGGTGATCTTTACTTTAAAGATCACCCCTTTTTTTATTTCAAGCTAAGCAGCTGATCACCTAAAAATTATTTTTTCTTAGGATGACAGACAGAACATTTACCCAGTTTTTTCTCGCCAGATTTTTTGTCTTCAGCTTTATGGCAAGCCTGGCAGTTAGCGTGGGCAGCACCTTTGAAGGTAGAAAGTTTTTTGTCAGCGATTTTTCCAGCTTTAAAATGGCAGGATTCACATTTACCAATTTCCTGACCGTCAACATAGGCAACTTGCTTGCCGTCAGCACCCATACCGTGATGGCAATCGCCACAAGCTAATGTTTCCTGATGCTTGGCATGAGGAAAAAGGGAAGGTTTGGCTTTTTTTGCTGGATCAACAGTGGATTCAAGGGTGATCTCAGCAGGACCCTTGTCAGCATTTGCAAGGGCAGCTCCTGTGAAACAGAGTCCGAGAGCAAAAGCGGCTAATACAGCACACAGTGTAAGTTTTTTCATTTCATATCCTCCTGTTATAATTGTACGTTCAGCACTCTAACTGAATGCTTATTCACTTAATTGGAGGGCATAATAAACCGTTTAATGAATCTTGTCAAGAAATGGTCAATTAACTGGAACCATAACTATGAAGACCGGAGAGAAGAAAATTAACACCGTAATAGGTGAAAATAACAGAAACAAAACCAAATATTGCAAGCCAGGCAATGCGGGTTCCACCCCAGCCACGAGTGTAGCGGGCATGGAGGGTGATTGCATAAATAAACCAGGTGATAAGGGACCAGGTTTCTTTAGGATCCCAACTCCAATACGTACCCCAGGCAGAGTTTGCCCAGATAGCACCGGTAATAATCCCGACAGACAGCCAGAGAAAGCCAAACACCATAGTTTTATGGGTGATGTCATCGAGTACCTTCAAGGGAGGAAGTGAGCCGAGACGACTGTCATCATTGGTGGTTTGTCTGGATTCACTCATGTTTTTGATGAGGTACATCACACCGAGTCCTGCAGCAACGGCAAAGGCTGCATAGCCGATAAAACAAGTAACAACATGAGCGATAAGCCAGTTGGATTGCAGGGCTGGAATCAGGGGGCTGATCTCTTTGTTTATTCCTGTGGAGAAGGAACCATAGGCCATGGCTAGAAAGGCAAAAGGTACGGCAAAGGCTCCGATGATCCTGGTTTTGAATTTCCATTCGATAACCAGATAGAGACAGATAATGGTCCAGGCAAAGAAGACCACGGACTCATACATGTTTGTCAGTGGTGCGTGGTCATATCCCAATGCATAGGATTCCTGCCAGCGCAAAATAATCCCTGCTGTTTGTATCAGAAAAGCGACAATGGTGAAAACTGTTGCAACCGGCCCCAGTTTTTTTGCCTTGAATATAAAGATCGTGGCATAGAGAATGGTGGAAAACATATATGTAAATGTCGTAATTCCTAATAGTTGTGAACTATCCATAGTAAGTACCTTTTGTATATCTGTTAAGTGATACTGTTAGTTTTTCAGCTCTGCAGACAGGCTGGAAAAAATCTTTTCAAAACCAACTTTATTTTTGTTGGCACTTCCGCTCATAAGGACAGAGGTTTTATCATTCTCTTTACTCAGGAGCAGCCATATCCGTTTATGGGACATAAAGAAGGCTACGATAAGACCAAGTATCATCATACCACATCCTATATAAACCACTAAGACTCCGGGATCTTTTGCAACTTGAAGGCCAGTTGCATACATTTGTTTACCGGCAATAGTGTATTTTTTGCCGGGACGTTCAACTGTAACCTGATCCCCTGCGTTCAGCCAGAAGGTCGAGGCTGGTCCCTGATCATCATCAAACCATACTTTCATCCTGGTAATGGATTGACCCTGCATTTGAGCATTGACAATGCCAATAGAAGTTTTAAGGCTTGCGAGAGCCTTTGGTTTTTGAAAGGGAAGTACTACTGATTGGTTTTTACCACTTTGCTGGTCTGTAACAGAGAGGATGAAATCTTCGTAGCCCTGATAACTGGATTGATAGAAAGTTATACCTTTATAAGTTAACGGGCCGTTGACAACAATTTTCTTTTCAAGGACAATTTTTCCCTCCTCAAGCACTGTGAGATGGGAACGGTATGCTTTAGGCATACCTGAGTCGTAGAGTTCAATATCAAAACGGTCACATCGAACATCAAACCCAAGATCAATGGAGTTACCGGTTCCAAATTCAAAGATTTTATTGGTGGTTTGGGATTCCGGCAGCATAATTGATCCTTTGAATCCGTAAAGCTCACCGATGAGGGCACCTACAAATATAACAAGGATAGAGGCATGAACGATATACACACCTGTTCTGGACATTGCTCCTTTTTGAGCAAAAAGAAGAAGTGCGTCATCACGTTTGCGTTTTTCAGTTTTCCAGCCTTTATTGGCAAGCGTGCTTGTTAACTCAGTGGCAAGCTTATCTGCGGCCTTATCTGAAACCCAATTATTTGAAAGACGCATTTTTGAGATGCGCTTGAGGTCCGTTGCCAGATTGTCTGCTTTAATTTGTTTCCAGACTCCTGGGAAACGGTCAATAGAGCAGACAATGAGGTTGATGGCAAGAAGGGTAAGCAGGCTTAAAAACCACCACGAATTATACATATCGGGGATGGAGAGAACCTGAAAGATTTTTGCTGTGGCCTCACTGTAACGCTCTGCATACCAGGAAAAGGTTTCTTTTTGTGGGATAACAGTCCCGATAATGGATGTTACAGCAAGGAGGGAAAGCGTAAAAAGCGCAAGCTTAACAGAGGAAAAAAAACTGAAAACAGGGTTCTTTTTTTTCATTTCGATTTTTGGTATTTATTGTTAGATGAGTATGTTTATTAAGCGTATGTGGAAAAAGCAAGCTAATTGTCGGGTTGTTGTAAAGGTTCGCCGTAAGGGTATACCACAATGTGTTTTGTTTCTGCAAATGTATTTGTGCATAATTGTATAAATAGGATTGTTTGCCACAGAAAGCTATGATGTAAGTCAAAAGTTTATATATAATTCGGAGCAAATCAAACCATAAAAAAATACTAGGGAGTGCTATAACTGTCAATAGAGGTTTTTAGTTGTTTGGCAGGAGTTTATCTCTGCTAAGAATAACGGTATGTCTTTTTGGAAAAATTCTTGCCATTCTTGTTAAAAACAGTTATAAAAAGCAGTTTCTCATTCGTATAATAAGAGTAGAAAAATTTTTTTTATGATATCCGGAAGTTGTTTAGTGCCTTACTTCCTGATTCCTGTCATAAACAATAAGAAAATTGGAAAGTGAATTGAAATGAATACGTTACAATTATCACCAAGGCACTTATGCCGGCTTGCCATTCATCACCGGTGTTAGTTTTTCGGAATCAAACAATATAAGGAGATCGTCATGGCTAAAGTATGTCAAATATGTGGTAAAGGGCCTGCCACAGGAAATAATGTTTCACATGCCCATAATAAAACACGTCGCCGCTGGTTGCCGAACCTGAAAAGGGTTCGTATGATTGCAGCAAATGGCAGCGCAGTCAGAGCTCGTGTCTGTACTCGTTGTATCCGTTCCGGAGCGGTTGTTAAACCTGCCTGAGAATGAGTTAAGGAAGTATTTGTTTTTTTAATTTAAGGGTGAAAAGGATCTGTTCCTGATCACCCTTTTCTTGTTTTAGCGGAGTTGGAAATGAGTGAAGAAGTAAAGTATCTCCCTCTTAAAGAGGCTGCAAGATTTGTTGCTGCAATTCAGGAAGAAGAGGATATCCGTAACCCGGATAAACGAATTTTGACTGTGTACAACCACGATAATCGTGAAGTCTGCTGGTTTGATTTTGATGAATTGGAAGAAGAAGTGAAGGATGTTCCAAAAGATCAGAAGAAAGAAATGGTTGAGGATTATGTTTTAAAGCATATACCTGATTGGGCTGTTGATATTTGATGGCGTTTTTCTGTTAGCTGTTCAGGATTCCCGGTGGCATTGCTGGAACTTTCTGGCTTCCCAGTGTGAATCCTCCATCTATTTTAACTATACTTCCCGTCATATAGTCCGCGTCTTTAATAAGAAAAAGAGTCGCTGTGGCAACTTCTTCAGGTGTACCTGTCCGCTCAAGTAAACATTGTTTGCTGATGTTTTCTTTTTCCTGCTTGTTTAGTTCCCCCCATCCCCTTGTTTCTTCCCCATGCCGGTGACAAATGAGCCCGAGCATTAGTTCATTAACGCGAATGGACGGGGCTGCCTCTCTTGCCCAGGTCTCAGTAAAAGAGGATACAGCACGGTTCGCTGCACTGTAGGCGTCATTAAAAAACGGAGCACTGGCACCACTGCGTCCACTGATGCCTGAAATAGAAGAAATATTAACCACGGCACCACTCCCAGCTTCCAGCATGAGTGGAAGGCAATGATGAAAGAGCAGCCATTTGGCTTTAAGAGTGGTGGCAATTTCAAGATCCCATTGATCCCGGTTATGGGGAAGATCATAACTGCCATGCACCACCGGCATGCCGCCACGCTCAATATTGTTGACCAAAATATGGAGTGCACCAAAATGCTCCTGTGTTGTTTTGACCAGTTTTTTGACTGCATCATCAGATCTGAGATCCACAGGAAGGGACAGAAATGAAAAATTTTTCCCCTTAAATTCTTCTTCCATCTCTATAACGGATTCAGGCCAGTCAAATGTCGGAAGAATCAGATTGACATTCTCAGCCCCAAGTTTTCTGGCAATTGCTCTGCCGATTGCTCGGGAGGCACCGGGGATAATAGCTGTTTTTCCTGAAAGGTTCATGGATTTTCTTTTCTCTCGGAGTGGGATTTTTTCATGTTTACTGACAGGTGATCACCATTGACCTTTGAGACAGCAAACAGGTTGATACAGCCATAAAAATGGGATGTTATGAGAGTTGATCTGTCAGGGCTTTCTCTCTCTAAAAATCCTTCAATTCCACCACCTTTCATCCAGTTTGTATAGTTCTGATAATGGTTGAGGCCGGCTAAGCGTTCAATGGCAGGAATGAGCATTTTACCAACCACACCTGATATAAATCCGGACGGTGGTGTGGAGTAATCGGCAATGATTATGTGTCCATCAGGTTTTAATAGTCTGCAGGCTTCCCTGAATATTGCCCCATGGTGTGTTGCTGTTTTTTCGTGCAGGGAAAAACTGATAATTATTCCATCGTAAACTGGTTCCTGAAACGGCAGGTTGGTGGCGTCGGCTTCAAAATAGTGGATGGAGTGAGGGCTGGTTTGTCTGGCTCTTGCCAGCATTGCCTGAGAGAGATCAACACCGGTGAGAAGCATATTGTTTTCTTCAAGTATCCGTAATTGTTCGCCTGTGCCGCAGCAAAGGTCAAGAATGTTTTTTGCCTGATAATGGATGAGAAATGTGCGGATGTTGTGGCGGATTGATCTGAGTGCGCGGGAGAAGAGCAAGTCATAAATGATTGCTGTTTTCTGGTATTCGTCTCTGGCTTGCATTGTTCCTCTGTGCTAAAGTACTATATTTTATAACTGTAATAAATTTAGCATATTCAATGTATTTCATCCATAGTTTCTAACTTAGATGGCTTACTGGAAAATGGAACAGGAGAAATAATGGTTCTGTATAAAACCAAAGCTCGGCGTGTCTTTATTTTTTGCTTAATTGTGGTTGGATTTTTTCTGCCACAATTATCGTTGGCAGATTGTTTTACGCCGGATTGGCCCCAGGAAAAAAGTGATCTGAAACCGGATCCCTCACTTGTCTTTGGCAGGCTGGATAATGGTTTTCGTTATATATTGAAAAAGAATACAGAGCCCCGGAATCGAGTGGCCATGTCTTTGAATATTCAGGCCGGTTCTTTAAATGAGACTGAGGAGCAGCGTGGGATTGCCCATTTTCTCGAACATATGCTTTTTAATGGTTCGACTCATTTTCCTCCTGGAACGTTGGTGGAATATTTTCAATCCATTGGCATGAGTTTTGGTGGTGATACCAATGCCCATACCGGCTATGACGAAACAGTCTATGATATTATTCTGCCCAATGGAAGCAAAGATGATATTGAACAGGGACTGCTGGTTTTTTCTGATTATGCAAGAGGTGCTCTTTTATTGCAGACCGAGATAGATCGTGAACGTGGTGTGATACTAGCTGAAAAACGCAGTAGAGATTCCGCAGCTTATCGTGCCCATGTAAAAGAAACAGAATTTTCCATGCATGGAACTCTGCTTCCTGAGCGTATGCCGATTGGTGTTCTTGAAACAATAAATAAGGCTGATCATGCAATCATGAAAAACTACTATGATGCTTGGTATCGTCCGTCAAATATGATCCTGGTGATGGTGGGTGATTTTGATCCCAAAGACGTTCAGCCCCTTGTTGAAAAACAGTTTACGGCTCTTATCGGGGCAGGGCCTGTTCCGCCATGTCCTGGGATAGGTCTTCTGCAACAGACCGAGTCTGACTTTTTTTACCACCATGAAGCTGAAATGGGCCTTACTGAGATCAGTATCGAAAGTCTGTGGAATGTAGAACCTGAGCAGGACTCCTTTTCTCTCCAGGTTCGGGAACTCACGAGATATATGGCAGGGAAAATCGTTCAATATCGGCTTGATGAACTGGCACGAAAAAGTGATACTCCATTTACTTCGGCTTCTTTTTATTCCGGGACGTTTTTGGATCAAATAGCTTATTCGGAGATTGGTGCCAAATGTGATCCGGAAAATTGGCAACAGAGCCTTATCATTATAGAGAACACTCTCCGCCAGGCTTTGGAATTCGGGTTTACAGAGGATGAGTTGCAACGCATTAAAAAAGAATTGCTGGCCCAAATTGATTCAGATGTTCTTACTGCAAACAGTCGCAATTCCAAAAAATTAGCATCTTCTTTTATTCGAACAATAAATAAGAACAGAGTGATTCAGTCACCGGAGCAGGAAAAGGAACTTTTTGCACCTGTTATCAGGGGAATGAGTCTTGCTGATGTGGGAAAAGCATTTAACAGGGTCTGGTCTCACTCCAGCCGCCGGGTAAAGCTGAACGGCAATGCAGTCATTTCAGAAAAAGATCCTCTGGCAGTTATCGAGTCGACCTACAGGAATGCGGCAAAAGAGAAAGTGATAGCGTATAAAGGAGAAAATTTGCATGCGTTTCCTTATCTTCAACTCGAGAATAAACAACCAATAACTGATCATAAAGAGTTTGTTGATATAGATACAAAACGGATTGTTTTTGCCAATGGTGTGGTTTTGAATATGAAAGTGAGTTCTTTTCAGGAGAATGAATTTCGAATTTCTGCTGATTTTGGTCACGGAAAGTCCAGTGAACCGACTCCCGGACTGGCAATGCTTACGGAGTCAGTGCTTGGCCAATCCGCTACAGGAACACTCAGTAAAGCAGATCTTGACGGGATCCTTGCCGGATCCAGTGTGGATTTGAAATTTCGTGCTAATCCGGCATCATTTAGATGGAAAGGCAAGGGACTGATCAAAGACATGGAGCTGCTTTTTCAGGTATTGCAGAGCCTGCTAGCCGATCCCGGAGTGGATCCTGATGCTTTTCAAGTGAGTATGGATCGCTTCAAGCAATTTTATGAGGCGATGACTACTGATGTGCAAGGTGCAATGAAACTCCATGGAGAATCCTTTCTGGCAGGTGGTAATAAATCTTTCGGTCTGCCGGACTGGTCTGAGTTTTCGCAGTTGAAAATTGAACAGATTAAACAATGGATTCTCCCGGCTGCAGGAAACAGTGAACTGGAAATATCTCTTGTTGGTGATTTTGATGAAACCGAGGTGATAAGGCTTGCAGAAAAGTATTTTTCAGTGCTACCCAAGAGAACCAAAAGTAAATTACAGCAAACACCAGTCGCTTTCCCGCATGGTGAGAAGCTTGCATTGACGGTTCCTTCTTCCATTGATAAGGGAATGCTGGTGCTTGCCTGGAAGACGGATGATTTCTGGGATATTACACAAACCAGAGGGTTGCACATACTTGCAGGAATATTTTCTGATAAAATGAGGCGTGTTATTCGTGAAAAACTTGGGGCTACATATTCACCACAGGTCTATAATGCATCCAGCAGGATTCATAAGGACTATGGCGTGTTGCAGGCAATTCTTGTCGTGGATCCCAGTCAGATGGAAATGCTGAAAAAAGAGGTGCTGACCATTGCAGGTGATATGTGGCAGGGGAAAATCAGCGAAGAAGAGCTTGAACGGGCCAAAGGCCCAATGCTTACGTCACTTAAAGATATGGTTCGGACAAACAGTTACTGGCTGAACTCCGTTCTCAGGCTGTCGGAACGTTATCCGCAACAATTAGAGTGGCCTGCTACAATATTGTCCGGGTTTGAAAGCTTTTCCCTTGAGGATATCAGGCATCTTGGCCACGCCTACCTGAACCCGGAAAAGGCGGCTGTTATCAGCGTGGTTCCTGAGTAAAATTAATACTTAACCGTTATCAATTGATTATTGATTATTTAAAAGTCGTTTTCATGGTAATTTGTAGAAATAACAGCACAAATAATCAATAATCAATTGTTAATAATCAATTGTTAATTACTGATTGCTAACGTTTAGCTTGACACCCGTAGAGTTACCCGACAACCCAAAGTGCCACATCCTGGCCACCTTTGAGAGTTCTGTCTGAAACACCACCGAACAGGCCTTTAGCCATTCCTACGCCTCTGCGGCCCATAACAATGGTTCCACAATCCTGCTTCTTTGCCTCGCGAAGGATTCCATGCGCTTCTTCAAGGTCTGATGTTTCCGGCAGAATTCGAATCTGCCGGTCCGGGATGCCGGCTTCATGAAGGAGCTGGCGTGGACCATTAAAGAGACAGTCGGTTTTTGAAAGATGGGTGTCGCACCATTCCTTATCCCATTTATGATAAAAGAGTTCAGGTTTGCATTGGAGTTTTTTGCCAAACAGGGCTGAGCAATGGAAAAGGCAAATCCGAACATCCTCTCTTCCACCAAAAATATGACACAGGTGATCAACAGCCATCAGGGAACCTAGTGAGCCATCCACCGGCACGAGAATGTCTTTTGATGTTACTTCTCCATCAATTATCCATAAGGGTGTTTTGTGACATTTACGGAAAAGGGTAGCAGACACTGACCCCATGAGCATTTCGCTGATTCCGCCTAAGCCTCGTCTGCCCACCAGAATTGAGTCAACTAGTTTTTTTTCAGCATTCTGTTGAATGGTACCTGCTATGTTATAGCCGGATACTTGAATGGAAGTTTGAATACGTTCCGGGGCAACACCTGCACGGGTCAGTTTTTCAGTGGCTTTATTTAAGTATCGATTGGCAGTGGCCTCTTTTTTTGTCTGTCCTCCACCAGTTGGAATGAGAGAGTTTTTGGAATCAGCAACAGAGGGCATGACAGAGGCACTGGCAGTGATCCACGTACAGAGGTAAAAATGGATGTCGGGCTGGTCTGCAAAGAGAGTGGAGAGATAGGAAAGTGACTGATTTGAGTATACTGAACCGTCAACGGCAACAAGTATTTCTTTTTGCATTGATATACCTTTCAGCTGAAAGAAATGTTATGGCTTTTCGTCAGAATAACGTGTCTTTTTTTTCTTTTTTTTCTTGGTATCTGGGGGAGGTGTATCAAAAAAATTTACCATACTCTGGAAAATAAAGACAAAGAAAAAAACAACGATATAAACAAGAATCCAGTCAAACATACTTTTGCTCTCCCTGTTAAACAATAAAAACAGACCTTGTTTTGTGTATATGGAAGAAATGTAATCAGTTAACCTGCTTTTGTAAAGGTTGGTGAATCTGTTATGGATTTTTTTGAAGCCGTTTCAGGTGCTACTGTTTTGCTAACAGGTTTAGCAGGACGTGTCGCTTTTCTCTTTGTTCTTGCCATTTTTTTCTTTCCTGGCGGAGTTTTTTTCCAGGTTGTGTCTTCACTGAAACAGTCCCATCCCCAACCAAGCCATCGAAGCAGTGCCATGGCCAGCCAAAGTGCCCAGAGTAGCATACTGATACGATAGACCAGGAGCGGCACGGATATAACCCATGCCGCAGGCAGCAGGGAAGCGGTACGATCCTGATACCAGCGTAACGTATGCCCGCTGGAACCATTACCGCCGATCTGCATATCCGGATGACCAAGCAATCCCTGCTGTATAGCAAAAAATAGAGCGCCCAGGGCAGCAAAGGTAAGTAGAACCAGAAGAACCTGGACAATATTAAAAGTTGCAGCCTGGTGAATTTCACGCCCTCTTGTTTTTCGTAAGCCCAGGAGAAGCAACCAGGCAACCACCACAGCAGCAAGGGGTGCAGGGATCTGGCTCAAGCCAAGACTCAGGAGCAACCAGTGTAAGGTGGAAAGCGGTGTGAGTCGTATTCGACCAAGGAGCAGGGCAAAGAGGATAAAGACCAGCAATTCACCCCAGAAAAGTACGGCTGGCCCTATGCGTGGGCCACCGGTCAGGAGAATCCAACGGGAAGAAGGTAGCTTCATTTCCAGGGATGCATTAACGCTTTCAATTCCAAGGTCAATGGATTCAGTGATGAGTTTCGTGTCCACCCCGCGTGCGCTGCGCCAGCCGATCTCAATATTCTGTTTTCCCGGTCTTACCGGAATAATAAGTCGTGTATTATCAAGTTGAAGTGGAAATTCTTTGCCATCGATCAAGGTTTTCTGCAGATCAATATCAGGCGGCAGAGTAATAGTATGCTGCAGTCCGCGACTTGCAGTGAGCACAAAGGAAAGTGTTGTCTCGGTTGCACGAAGCCCGGGCTTGATTTTTACCTTGCTTCTGCTGATGGTCATTATGGAGCCATCAACTCCCTTGGGTCGGCTGATGTGAAGCTGCAGTGATTCTCCGGGGTAGGGGTGATACTCCGGATATCGTTTTCCTGCAGGGTTTGTCTGATTTATTTCAGGAAGACCCGTGGTTTCAACATGCCAGATTGGACTGACATCCAAAAACCAGATTTCGGTCCAGGAGGATGTTTTTTCGGCTGTGAAAATGAGATTGTCCACAGGATTCATCGAGGAATTGTAACTCAATGTATTCTGCTCCGGCCCCATATTGATACGCACATGTTTATTGCTGATATGCAATGACTCTGTGGTGACATGCTCACCAGGAAGAAGCGGGATGTCAAGGGCAATGACTGTTGCCGGGCTGCGGCGGATTATTCTGGTTGTAACATTCCATTTTAACCCCATGTGCAGGGTACGTTCAACCCTGACAAAGGCAGGGATTAGTATGCTATTCCCTTCATCTTCTCTGTCTTTCTCCATTCCTGCAGTTGGAGTGATCCTGTTGAGAGTGATCTGTTTGTCCAGGCGGCCTGTTTCATGAAGGCCGTTGATTGACCAGTTGTCCATGATCACCTGAGCATGTTCGGGAAGGAACGGGAAAGAAAAAGAGAGTTTGTTACGTCCTGTTAACTGTTTCTTGAGCTTGATTGTGTGACTTCCCGCTTCCACACGAATGAGGCTGTTTCCCCTGGAGTCCAGACGCAGGATAGTCGCGGGTTTGTTGTCGAGCATGATCTGATCAAAAAGCCTGTTTGCTCCCGGTAAGGGCACAGCCCCTCTAATCTGCGAATCCAGTTGCAGGTCGACTTGCAGGAGATCATTGTCCACGCGGATCATGCATGAATTAATGGTGGCGCAATGATCTCCGCACTCAGGTGGTGCAAGCAATCTGTCCTGCAGTTCCTGTAGTATCTCAGGAGAAGGGACTTCTGCGTTTGCATGTTGCGGATGTATCCCTAGAGGAATCAGAAAGCAAAAGAACAGGACAAGGGATCTGGTAGATGGGGATAGAGGGTTTAATTTGCCAAGTACTAAACATTGGCGCAGGAATCCGGCAATAAGCAAAGTGAGCAGGAGAACCCGGACAAAAGCAAGCACGGTATTGATACCGGGGGATAGAAAAACAAATGAAATATTTTGATCAGAATTCACAGGGCCGTTCCAACTCAGGTTAATTCGTTTCCAGTTCCACTCCGGCAGTCCCGGGCCTGTCTGAATCATGTCCTGTGGATCGACCTGTATTGTTTTTGGCTTTCTTTGAACTTGAATGGATTGCATTTGGTAATGTCCTGCTTTGCTAGGTCTTGGGCGAGATTTAGACAGAACAGCAGATTCGGTCATGACAACAGCGTCTTCCATGCTGCGCATTTCATTGCTTGGCTGAACTTGCCCCCTGAGATTATCCCGGGTGAGTCGATGATACTTGCCAAATTCAAGCTGCGGATATATTCCTATACGGATTTCGTTGATCATGTACGGTACTGAACTTATAATGATTGCAACAAGAATGACCAGGCCGCCGATGCGACAGATTCGTTCTCCTGTTTTTGCAGTGATGATCTTCTGCATACCGAGCAGGCCAAGCAGAGGAAGCCAGAGAAATCTGGGAGAGCCCGGTTGGTGATACGAGAGAACAAGGGTCAGAATGGCAACAGCACCCCATCCCCAGCCAAGGATTCTGGCACTTGCAAGGCCGATCATCATAACAAGAAAAATATCCAGTAGCGTCCAGCGATTCAACCAGGTGGAAACCCGGTCGATTCCTGAGGCAGTGAGGAGTTTCCAGCCCGGAGGAAGGTGTAATTCAGCAGACAGCTTTTGAAAACTGTGCTCCCAGCCTAAAGCCGGGATTTCAATCATGCCATTCTTTACTTTCCTTTCGATTCGTGATTCAGCATGGAGTGCAAGGCTCCCCTGCCTGACTTCAATCCCTGTCTTGTCCGAGCCTGCAAGTCTGGTGATCAACCGTGGGGTGCCTTTAACGTCAACCTTGCCGAGGGTTTGGGCAGGATTGACATTCAATCGCCAGCCGCGAGTCATGGTACCGCTTATGGCATCAGACACGGTGAGGCCAGTTCCCTGTTCATCCAGCCAGATTTTACGATGGAGTGTCAGGCGGTTAGGGACAGGATTAGGGTTACCTCGGTTTTTTTCAATGAGTGACATGCTATCGCCTGTTTTGACCAGATACGCAGGAAAAACTTTCCAATCCTGGGGAAGAGATGTGCGGGAAGGATCCACAGGTGGAACGTTTCCGATTTCAACCTGACGCAGTTTTGGCTCTGCTGCAAAAACCCATATTTCTTCTGTGGGCCAGGAACCGTCAATATTCCCAATGCTCAATTTGTCCGGCGAAAGCGCGTCACTGTTTCTGAGCGTCATTTGGATTTGCCATTGTCCGGGGCGAACCTGGAGTTGCAGCCTGCCACTGGTATCGAATCGGACAGGCAGTGGGGACTGCACTTGCAAAGGAATGAACTGTTTTCCACTGCCAAGGCCAAGGGTTAGCTGGCGGGGGCTTCCGGATACGGTCAGGAGGATTCGTATTTGCTGGGATAAGGGGACACCGTCTACAATCTTACGGAATACCTGAATGTTGTGACTTTCTTCACTGTTTTGTTGTGCTTTTCTTTTGTGCTGGAACCAGAGTCTGCCCTTGGGGTCAAGTTGTAAATTGTTTACTTTTTTGCCCAGGAGAGTCAGATGCACCAGGCCGGTTTCAGAGGGGATCATGATGTTTTCTGGAAGATTGTTCCAGGAAAAACTACCCGTAATCTTCTGTTTGCCGGGATCGAGCCACACGGCTGGTCGGCCTTCATGTTTGCTCACAAGGATGTTTTTTCCATTTGCCTGAACCTGCGCAGGCCAAAAGGGACTGTTCCCTGGAAGTGGCACAAGACTTCTAGTTTCAATGAGCCATTCCTGCGTAAAGCTTGCACCATCAGATTTAACATCAAGTTCAAGACTTGACGGCCATGTGCAGTATCTTTTGCTGCCTTCTGTTATCTCAAGGGTGCAGGTTTTTTCCTCCTGTTCATAGAGAACCCAGGGGATCCATTGCTGTAGTTCGCTTGGGATTTTGTTTTCTTCAGCAAAAGTGACTCCCGGCAGAAAACTTACCAGAAGAAGTGCAAGAAGTGAGAAAATGGGTCTTCTAAGGGAGAAAAGAGAGATGTGCATGACTGATATCCATATGAATCTGATTATGGGTTCACACAAAAACAAATTAAGACTCTGAGGCGACATGTGGACATTTGGAAAAACGATTTCCAATGATTTAATCCTCAACGTAGCTCTGCTACGCCTGCGGTTAAATAATTGGAAATCGTTTCCCTAAACATCCATCTGGCACCTCATATTTCTTGATTTGTTTTTGAGTGAACCCTGAGATTAAAGGAACAAGGGCATATGGATTCAGTATAGCGAGGAACAAAAAGCTTTGTCAAATAGACTGTTCATTTTCTAACAATAAGCGTTGAAAAATAATGAACCTGCTCCGTCATTCCGGCAAGATCCTTGTGGATGTATTCGTCCTTCATTCCAGCACGTTCCACAAGTACAGCCTTATCCAGTAAATTAAGCTCATCCAGGAGTGCAACAAGTTGATCAAGAACCCGATGAACTTTCATAAGAACTATGGAATCAAACTGTTGCAGGGTTTCACGAATGTCCCCCATGGCAAATGTGGCTGGGATTACTGCCAGTCTGTCATCTCCAAGGCAGATGGGTACACCCGTTGTTGCCGAGCAGGAGGACATTGCGGCAATGCCGGGCACAAACTCCACTTTAATATTTGGTTGCCGTGCAAGAATGGTCTCATAGAGATAGTAGCCGGTGGAATAGATGGCAGGATCACCAAGTGTTGGGAAAACAACATCTTTACCCTGTTCCAGAAAGGCGAGAATCTGTTCTGCTGCCTGGTTCCAGGCCTCCTGTACATCTTTTGTCGGCCCTGTTTTTTTGTGGATTTTTTTCATGGGAAAGTAGAGATGGGCGATCTCTCTGTCTCCAAGATCCATGGCTTGTTCAACAATGGATAGAGCTGTTGAATTGCCGTTTCTTGAACCTTTTGGAGTGGCAATAACAGGACAATTTTCAAGAATGCGAAATGCTTTTCTAGTGATAAGTTCCGGATCTCCGGGCCCCACGCCAACAATATAGAGAGTTGCGTTCATAGTATGTTTTGATCAAAAAAACAAAAAATGTGAATTATTTGGAGGGGTAAAGGATATTTTTGATTTCGTCTATTCCTTGCAGGATGCGTTCAGTCGGTCGCGAAACCAGTTGTTCATCAACAAGATAAATATTTCCTTCACGTACTGCCTTGATAGCCTGAAATCCTGGTTCCTGTGATATTTCTTTTTTGCTTATGCGGTTCATTCTCCCCTGTTGGGCGAGAAAAATGTCGATCTCATCCGCATGGGAAAGGATACGTTCTTTTCCATAAGCAGCAATGTTTGTGTTGCGTCTGGCCTGTGCATCAGTTGCAATATTTCTTCCTCCGGCTTGCTCCAATACAAAAATTGCAATGGAAGAGGGAGAAAATGTTTTCATTCGAGAATGAATGGATTCAAAATACACTCCCGGTCGTTGTGCGCCGGGTATGTGTTGTGTTTGTTTTCCTGTTTTCGCAAGTTTCTTCTTAAATCCTGAGACCATTTGTTCAGCAGCCTTATCTTTTCCTGTGAGCCTACCCAGTTCCAGCCAGTAATCAAACATTTCATCCATACTGCGAGGTTGCAGGGAGATAACCGTGATTCCCGCACCTTTTAGCTGAGCTAGAAGCTGTGGAGCAGAATGGGCAATCATTGGTCTGATAATAACCAGATCAGTATCTGCAGCAATAAATTTCTCGGCATTGTCGTGATGGCTGAACCTCTGTTTATTGAGGATTTCAGGCGGGTAGGTATCACTTGCAGCAATGCCGATTAATTCCTGTCCAAGCCCCAAAGCGGCAAGGTTTTCAGAGTGCGCTGGATAGAGAGAGATGATGCGATGGAAGGTCTCCAGTTTTTCTCCGGCCGGAATGAATGAGCATAATAGTCCCGTATGGATTACAGCGATAAAGAGAAAGAGGCGAGAAATATAAAGCATTGTCTATTGATACCTGAATTGAATCTGTGGATGATGTGTTTCCGTATCCTGATTGATGGTGGCCTCCACAGAAAAAACAGATTGCAGGAGATCGCTTGTGAAAATTTCCTGAACAGACGCATTGGCAAAAATATGTCCTTCCTTTAAGACAAT
Source organism: Desulfocapsa sp. (assembly GCA_029932055.1). Lineage (GTDB taxonomy): Bacteria > Desulfobacterota > Desulfobulbia > Desulfobulbales > Desulfocapsaceae > Desulfocapsa. The sequence continues at coordinate 1,821 of JAOZQU010000026.1, read as the reverse complement.
GCAGTCATCGCAAAAAGCAGCCGCCAGATTCAGATCATGAATGGCTGCAATGACAGTGAGCCCTTTTTCAGCAACCCGTTTTCGCATCACCTGCATGATGCCGATGGTGTGTTGAATATCAAGATTTGAAGTTGCCTCATCAAGGATCAGCACCTCTGTTTCCTGAGCTAGTGCTCTTGCCATAACAACCCGTTGTAATTCCCCGCCTGAAAGGGCAATGATATGTCGGTTTTGTAAATGATTAATATCCATGGTTTCCATGGCTTGTTCAACCGCCTCATTATCATGGCCTGACGGTAATGAAAAGCGGGGGATATGGGGATGGCGGCCCATGAGCACAACATCACGCACCCGATATTCAAAATCCATGGAAAAATGCTGGGGCACCAGGGCCAGCTTTGTGGCCAGTTCCTGACGTGAATAGTTAGCCAATGTCTTGTCTTTGTAACGGATTATTCCTGAGAGGGGAGACAGTGTACCCATGAGTAATTCAAGCAGTGTTGATTTCCCGCTGCCATTGGCTCCAATCAAGCCATAAAATTTTCCGCTTTGCAATTGCAGGTCAATATTTTCAAAAACCCTGTTTTGACGATATGCAAAACAGAGGTCTGTCAGCAGAAAAAGCGGATGTTCCTGCTGTCGTGTGTTCATGAGGAAAGGGCCATCTGTTTTTTGCGAAAAATATAACAGAAAAAAGGCCCGCCGATAAGAGAGGTGAGAACTCCAATGGGGATCTCTGATGGCAGCCAGGCACGGGTGATGGTATCAGCACCAAGAAGCAGGGTGGCACCGCCCAAAAAACAGGCGGGTAACAGTATTCGATTATCAGGACCCAGGATCATACGCAGGAGATGGGGGATGATAAGTCCCACAAAGCCAATGATACCGGACACTGAAACACAGATCGCAGTGATCAGGGATGCACAGACCAGAAGCATCTTTTTTACTTTTGAGGTCTCTACTCCCAGGGTATTGGCCGTACGTTCACCAAGGGCCATAATGTTCAGGTCACGGGCGAAATAGAGAGTAAAAAGAACTCCGGGAAGAACTATCACTGTGGTGGTGAGAACATCAGTCCAGGTTCTGCCGACAAAACTGCCCATGAGCCAGAAGATGATGATGCCCACCTGCTCATCAGCCAGATATTTTATAAATCCGATACCGGCGGAAAGAATGGCGGCAATGATGACTCCTGAGAGAATAAGGGTGTTTGACGAGAGCCGGTTGTCGGTTGAAGCCAGTGAAAAGACTCCGATCAGGGTGGCCATGGCACCAATGAAAGCAAAAATCGGGATGGAAAACCAGGCTGGAATAACTATTCCACAGATGGTTAAAATAATGGCAAGCGAGGCCCCAAAGGCTGCACCAGATGAAATGCCAAGGGTATAGGGATCGGCAAGGGGATTTAATAAAATAGCCTGAAATACGGCCCCTGCTACAGCAAGGCCACCACCAACCAGCGCAGATGTCAGGATACGAGGTAAGCGCACTTCCATGACAACAAAAGGAAAAGTCGGGTTAATTGCACTTGTTTCCCTGCCAAAAAGTTTAGACCCCAGTATTTCAATAACTTCCAGTGGTGTGATTTTTAAAAAACCCATTCCGGTTGCAGCAATAATTGCGACACAGAGAATAATGAATAAAAGTATGATAATAAAAAGTGGTTTGCTGCAGGTCATGTCGTAAGATTGGAATGATTCAAATCACAGAGTGGTATTAGGAAACAGCTGAAGGTAATAGCCAAGATGGAAGTTTTTGTCAATCTCCTAGTACCACCAATGATTATTATTCTGGAAATGGTAAAATTGACCTGTTAGAGTG
>JAOZQU010000192.1 GCA_029932055.1 Desulfocapsa sp. | reverse complement strand
CGTTTTGAATCTACCATTGCCAACCTGTCAAATGTTTCTGAGAACCTTTCTGCAGCGCGTAGTCGAATCCTTGATGCGGATATCGCCCAGGAAACTTCAGCAATGACCAAGAACAATATCCTGCAGCAGGCTGGTGTTTCTATCCTTGCCCAGGCAAACCAGGCTCCTCAGCTGGCATTGTCACTGCTCGGGTAATTTAGCTTAAACCTTTTCCCTCACAGGGGTGGTTCGCCATCCCTGTGAGGTCAACGTATTTTTATCACAGCAAGTGAAACGAAAAGGAAAACCTTCCAGGGAAGGAGGATACAATGAATATTGAAGCCCTATCCAATGTAGGGAACAGCGCTCAAACCCGATCACCGGTTTCTGATCAGGTTGATATGCAGCGTAAGAATAAAGAAAAAGCTTCGGATACCCCACAGGCATCATCTTCTGAAAAAATGGTTCAACCGGAAGAGCTGTTGAGCCAGATCAAATCAGTTACTGAAGATGGTCTTTACAGTGTGCGTTTTGAAAGAAATGACAGCTCAGAACTTATTGTCAAAATATTTGACAATGAGACTGAAGAAGTTATCCGTCAAATGCCTGCAGAAGAGATATTACAACTTCGGCAGACACTTGAAGATTTACGTGGAAATATAGTTGATACCGTTGGCTGAAAGTAACTAGACAACACGACAACTCTTTAAGAACACCACGTAATTTTTATTTTATCATTTTAACAATATTCGTGCGTCCTGAAATAGCAGAGGGAAATTATGGCTGATATAACATTTAGTGGTTTAGCCACAGGAATGGACACTGATTCCATCGTCAGTCAGTTAATGGAGATCGAACGGCTTCCAATTGATCGGCTTGAGGCTCAAAAAGAATCTGAAAAAGAAAAACTTGAGGCCTATGCACAATTTGATACCATTATTGATGATTTAAAAGATGCTGTCAGTGCCATGACTCTTACCAGTCAGGTAATGACCAGTGAAGTAAAGATTAGTTCAGATGCTGCCTATTCCGCCACTTCCACCAGTGCTGCAAGTGGAAGTTATAATATTTCTGTAGCCCAGTTTTCCCAGGTACAAAAAAACATCAGTGAAGGCTGGTCTTCAAACACTGAGGCTCTTTTGGGTACTGGAACATTTACAGTAAACGGTACGGATATCAGCATCACTGATTCAAACAACTCTCTTTTAGGACTTACCGAAGCAATTAACGCAATTTCTGATACCACTGGTGTGACTGCTACTATCATTAATGATGGTAGTGAAACTGATCCATATCATCTTGTATTTACTGGAGTGGATTCCTCCACTTCTTTTACCATGAGCAGTGACCTTGAAGATGGGGATGCAAACCCTATCGTTTTTTCCACCACCCAGGCACAGACAGCTCAGCAGGCTGTTGTTTTTATAGATGGTATTAAGGTTGTCAGCGACTCCAACACAATCAGCAGCGCCATTAGCGGTATCACTTTAGATTTGAACGAACTGAGTGAAACGTCCTATGCCGGAACTTCAGAAGAAGGTGTTGACCCATGGGACTGGGCTGACCCTCCTGTTTATGTATCGAATCAGATGCGTGTTGAACCTGACACTGACAGTCTTAAGGAGAAACTGACCACATTTGTCTCCAGTTATAACAAGGCCATGGACTGGATTCGTTCAGGATATTCAGAGCTTGGCGGTTCAACAACCACCATAAATGAAGATGGGGAAGAAGAAGAACTCCTGGGTTCTGTACTTCGTGGCGATGCATCCATTAACAGCATCAAAAGAGGCTTACAATCTGTCCTCAGTACCACTGTTGATGCCAGCGGTTCCTTACGTGTTTTATCCCAGCTCGGTATCACAACACAACTTGACGGAACATTGCGTCAGGACAATACCCTATTGGATGCAGCCTTAGCAGATAACTATGAAGATACGGTTCACCTTCTCTCTGGTGAAGATGACGCTGACGGCGTAATGAAAAACTTCAACTATTATCTTCTTGATATCACCAGCGGCAGCACCGGTTTCTACGCCACTAAAAAGACTAACTACGATAGTATAGTTAACCGTCTGGACGACAATATCCGAAATATGGAACCACGAATGGCAAAAAAAGAAGCCACCTTACGTGCACAATTCACGGTCATGGAACAACTGGTAAGCGGCTTAAATGCACAGGGGAGTTTCCTCACCCAGCAGATGGATATGCTCTCCAATATGATGACAGGAAAATAAAAATGAATCCTTACGCTGCTCAACAGCAATATAGTAATAATCATATCGCAACAGCCTCCCCTGAACAGATTCTTATCATGCTCTACGATGGGGCTATTCGATTTACACGTCAGGCTATTGCAGCCAGTGAACAGAATGACCAGACAGCAAAACTTGGAAGAATCAGTAAAGTTTTTGCTATTGTCGTTGAGTTTTCCAACACTCTCAACCATGATATTGGTGGTCAAATAGCTGCTGACCTGGACGGTTTATATCAGTTTATGCTGCGAGAACTTGGCAAAGCAAGAAATGAGACAGATGAAAAAAGCCTCCGTGTAGTTGAAGATTTACTCGTTGACCTGCGGAAAACCTGGGGAGAAGCAATTATAAAAAACAAAAAAGAAACAAACCAACAGGAAGAGACCAGCCAGGTGAAGACAAGTAAAACTGTTGCTATTGCGGGATAATGAAAAATATGGAACAGAACACGAATCAATTATATTCTTTTCTTCAAACATCCATTGATCAATACACAGAAATTTTACAGTTAATGGAATCCATCACTCAAACGAATAAGAACCCCCGCATAGAAGAGCTTACAGGAATAGGCAAACAAATACTCGACAAACAAAAAATAGCCACTCAAACAGATAAAAATCTTTTAGCTCTTCTTTCCGAGTCATCTACTGAGATGATGGATGATAAGAGAATTACGAAACGGACCGAGTTGTTAAAAAAAGTTCTTCAATTAAATAAAATTATTACCCCTAAACTTACGAATATTAAATCCCTTATGGGTAATGAACTACAACAAATTAAAAAAGGTCGTTTTGCCATGAAAGGATACCAACAGACAGAAATAAAACATGGCAGAAATCTCAATAACACTTTATGAAAACCACAGAAGACATTTTTCGTGATAGTATTGATCAATATAAAGTTTTGATAACAGAGGCTTCTGACCTTAATAAAAGAATAGAGAATCTTTCACCGGAAGAAATTTTACATCGTTGTGAGAGTCTGCAAAAGCAACAAAATAGACAAGCAAAGATTGACAAATTTATTATTGAAATAATGCTCGACTTTGGACCCGGGATACTAGAGACACCTTATATCGGGGAATACCAGGAAATGCTGGACAAGGCCATGCAGGCTTGTGATGAGGTTGCTTTGAAGGCTCAAGCAATACGAACAAGGTTACAAACTGAAATACAAAAATTACAACAGACTCCCAAAGAAGTTGTTATAAAGAATTAAGCACTTCGATGAAATATCATCCAACTGTTCTCCCCTCCTGAAATCATATAATTTCATATACCCTAGTTACATCGCTCTGCGGTGTAACTAATCCATCGGCGCTCTGCGCCATTTTTCTGCAGAAAAAATAAGAAAACAATTTGTAAGGTACCAATACGCCCTTGATTCAAAATGTTACAGATGATAAAATAAATTTTAGAATCAAACGTATAACTTTTGATGATCCTGTGAAAAAGTCCCTACTCCGTACTAGATTCCCACCTGCGCTGGCCTGTCCGGTGTAAATTCTGGGAATGGCGGGATAGCGTCATGTTTTCCTTTTTATGAGTTCATCACTTTTTATTCTCTGTAAAAACGATAATGATCAACAAAACCATCTTTTAAGGATACTGTGTGACAGATCAAAATAATTTTTTGGACACAATCTCTGCTGAGAAACCTGTTCGGCTTTTTCTACCCATTATTGAAAGTGATGACAGATTACTGATCCAGTGTGTTTTAAAAAAAGAAAAAGGTAATCACTTCACCCTGTTATTCAGTTCAGGAACACTTCCTGTAAGCAAAATAGACAAAAACACATCATGCCTTATCAGTCTGGATGATGGTGGAAAAAGCATATCTTTAGAGAGTAATATTGTCCAGGTTGTCAATAATCAATCCCTGGAAATGATTCTGCAGAAAACCATCACCCATGAGCAGATGAGGGAATATTTCAGGGTTGATTGTACGGTGCCTATCATTCTTAAATCAACTGTACCCGAAGAATTTGGTACCCCTGATGACAATTGGAAAATAACGGGAACCACTGTTGATCTCAGTGGTTCAGGGCTTCGGGCAAGCTTCACAACTGCACCTCCTGACAACACCCAGGTCCGGTTGGAACTTGCATTACCTACTACTGAAACGATCATCGTCAAAACCCTTGCCTCTCCAGTTCGAATTTCACAGCTTACAGAAAAACTTTGGGATGTTGCATATCAATTTGATGTCATTGAAGATGAAGATCAAGATGCGATCATTGGCTGTTGTATGGTGGCCCAACGCCGACTTCTTCGGTTGAAAGTTAAAGTGAAAGGAAGTTGAGGGATATTTGCGGTGGCTGCTTCAATTACAAAAACTATAAAAAATATCGTTGATAACGAATCGGCTGAAATTGATTTACATACCACGGACGGTCATGTTCTTCGTTTGAATTGTATTTATAAAGAATCAAATGCCCCTAATTTTTTTCTTGTTTTTCCGTCTAAAGCATTACCGGCTGATATCGACATGGAGCAATATTGTGCCATTTCTATTAAAAACGGTCGAATCCCCCTTACATTGACTGCCAAAATTTTTGAAATTACTGATGACCATACGATTGAGTTCTCAGCAAAAAAATCAATCAATCTTGAAAGTTTAAGGGAATATTTCAGAGTTGATACTAAAGTAGCAATCAGGGCTTGTTTCGATCCGGCTTTGCCACAAGGCAAAATCCAACCATGGATATTAGAAGGTCAAACACTGGATATATCAGCCAGTGGCCTACTGGCCATCTTACCTGGTGAGCCTCAAACCAAACATCGAATTGAAATTGCGATCAGCCTTGACGGTGGTCATGAAAACATTAAATGTTTTGGACATGTCATCAGATGTACACGATTACGAAAGGGTCGTTATCAGGTTGCTTTCCATTTTGATTCAATCACCTCTAAACACAGAGATTCTATAATTTCCTTCTGTCTTAAGGAACAGCGAAACAGCTTGCGTGAAAAGATTCAAACAGCTGGATAGGGATTTCGCATCGACCACACTGTGTTGTGTATTAAGATAATGTTTCCTTCTGCCGAAACAGTAATATGAATACAATCAATGCACTTACACCTGTCAAAGCTATTGGTTCCGCCACTTCAGATAGTGATAGCAGACAACAGTTTCAGCAGCAGGCAAGGCCGGGACAAACACTTACTGCGACTGTTTTGGAATCTGCCGGTACCAATAAATTTTACCTGGATATTCTTGGTGATAAAATACTCGCCAGGAGTGACACCGTAACTTTAAGTCCAGGATCAAAGCTCAATCTTGAAGTCCTTTCCACCAAGCCTTTGTTCGAGCTCAGGATTATATCCAAAAATCCTGAAATGTTTTTTGGTAAAACCTTGACCCTGCTTGAAAAAAATCTTGATATCAGTGGACTGTTTCAGTCATTAACCTCTTCATCGCCGTCACTTCTAGGGCAATTGAGCCCAACTTCTCAAGAAGGAATAAAAGATTTTTATAACCTGCAACAATTCTTCATTGGAAATAAAGAAGGTGGATTCAATCTTCAGCGGCTTCTTGATCGTTTAGGCCTTTCTCTTGAGTCTTTACTTGCTGGAGGAAACCAGAAAGCTGCCACCCAATCACTCAAAGCAGCATTGCTTGAAATTGCAACTCTCATGAAAGATGGTGGAGAAATTGCCGATGCCACCAATAAATTACTTGGAACCTTAGAGTTATATCAGTTAGCCCAATTACGGCTTGCATCTGAAAACTTGCTTATCTTTCCCCTCCCCCTCCCCTTTCTTGACAACGGCTATTTACTGGTTGAAAAGGACGAAAACGATAGCAATGACGAAACAGACAACCAGCCTCTTCGTTTTTCACTCCACCTCAGTCTGGAACCACTTGGTAATGTTGAAATCATCTTTCTTCATACAGAAGATGGTCTCTATATTCGTTTTGCCTGCGAATCAAAGGAAAAACAAGAATTCACCAGTGCTTACCAGGACGAATTAAAAGAGATGATCAGTTCGACCGATGTATTAGGATTAAGCTTTACTGATACCGCAGGTAACCCGGCCAGTGAGCTTATTCAACAATTGGTTTCTGATGGTAAAGCAATGTTGGACACCAAAATTTGATGTAATGTAACATATGAAAAAGAAAGAGCTGAAAAAAGCTGTCGCTATTCTTTATGACTCCCAGAAGTCTTCATCTCCAAAAGTGGTGGCCACAGGTCAGGGAGAAGTGGCCAGAAGGATAATTGAAACTGCCCGGGAAGCCGGTGTGCATATCCAGGAAGATGCTAACCTCGTAGAGTTGCTGTCCAAGATTGATCTTGGAGATGAAATTCCAACAGAACTTTACCAGACTGTTGCCGAAGTTCTCGCTTTTGTCTATCAGGTTAATGAGAAATTTAAAGACAAGATATCATCTTGAGGTAATTATATGCTGTGGAAAAGCGGACGTAGAAGTTCCAACGTTGAAGACAGGCGTGGACTACGGATACCGGGAGGTGTCAAAGGTGGAGGAATAGGGATACTTCTTCTTGCCCTGGTGG
>JAOZQU010000025.1 GCA_029932055.1 Desulfocapsa sp. | reverse complement strand
TAGGATATTCACTCTTTATTGCTGATTACTCATCATACAAGTTACATTGAGACAAACATTAACAATTAACTGTTATCAATTGATTATTGATTATTAAAAACAGGTTTCATCTCAGCATTTTACTAAATACACGACATAAATAATCATTTTTTAATAATCAACTCTTAGCCTGACGGCTATGAGGCAAAATGGGCACATACTCCGTTTATGGAGAAATATGCCGATAAGATAAGAAGAAAAAGTTTTTCTTAATTCGTAACCGGCATGGTGCCGAGAACTTTGGCATTAATTTTTTCTTTCACTGCATCACTGGGTTCCGGCTTTGTCCAGTGAATGAAGGCTTCGGTAACTCGCATGAAATCACCGTTATCTTCTTTGCATTTGGAGCAGATACTCTCCGCCTGATCCCTGTACATAATGAGTTTGGAAGCAGGTTCTCCGTCTTTTTTAACCGCTGCCATTTTTTTGCAGCCACATTCCAATCTGACAACAACCACACCAATGCCGTCAGGACTTCCTTCCAGGATTCCTTCGACCATAGCCTCTTCATTTTTTTCAGCTACCAGAATTTTGTTTTTGATTTTTTTCGATGCTTTCTTTTTCTTAGTCATTATATTATCTCTCTGTATGTCAGTTGTTATAGGAAATAAAGAAATCACACTATAAGACAGATGAATCTACGGTCAATGTTTTTTCCAGTTCAATACCTTGGGAAAAGAAGGATTATACTTGACAAAAAACAAGTGGTGAATTATCTGATCTATACACAAAATGTGTGATTCTATATGGCATTAAAGCTTATGGAGACTCAGACGGATATGTTTTATATCTGTTTATTATTTCTTATTTATTTTAGGAGGTTGTTATGGCTTGGGAAGTAGTTGTAGACAATGATAAATGTGCTGGTGATGAAGAGTGTGTAAATGCTTGTCCTTCTCAGGTTTTCGAGATGGAAGATGGCAAAGCCGTACCTGTTGAAATGGACGAATGTCTTGGTTGTGAGACCTGCATTGAAGTTTGTCCTGAGGGTGCCATCACCGTAACTGAAGTCTAAGTCAAATAGAAATCAGTTGATTGCAAGCCCATTCTCCCTGCGGGGGGAATGGGCTTCTCTTATTTTAAGGGCTCATTCAAAATTTCAATGACTGGAAAACTATCACAACTAAAACCTAATGCTTCCCGTTCGGTGCATCTCTTTGTGGCTGCATCGCTCTGGACCATTGTCGGATTGTCACTCATGTCTCGAGGCATTGTCTGGCTTGGAACAATTGATAAGCTATGGATTGTTCTTCCAGCCTTATTATTTGGAACTATCAAGTCATTATTCATGCTTGATCGCTCTGCAAAAAAAAGCATCGATCGTATTATTGCGACCCGGGACGGACGATGTCTTGGAGGTGTTTATTCTATAAAAACATGGTTACTGGTGTTGTTGATGATGACAGCTGGTTGCCTGATGCGTAACTCTTCCCTGCCAAAAGAATTTCTTGGTTTATTTTATGTCTCCATTGGCTGGGGATTGCTGTTTTCCAGTAGAAATGCTTGGCTTGCCTGGAAACAAGGTGCGCAAACGCTTTCGGAAACTAACGATTATAAAAATTCTTGAATGAATATGGCCGGTGCATCCTACAATCAGATCCTGATAAGCAGAGCAGCACTTTGCCATAATTATCGTCTTCTACAAAAACGTGCCGGGCATAAAGCCAGGCTTCTTGCCATGGTCAAGGCTGATGCTTACGGTCACGGTATGATTGAGTCTGCAAAAACTTTTGCTGATGTCGGCTGCAAAGATTTCGGAGTTGCAGAAATTAAGGAAGGGGTTCAATTAAGAGCATCGGGGATTCAGGGAAACATTTTTATCTTTCTTGGTTTTGATTCATCTGATGTTACATTGTTTTTTGATTATGATCTTATTCCGGTTCTCTATGATATGAAAAGTGGAGAAACTCTTTCCCGAGAGGCAGTAAAACAGAACAAAGAGATAACATTTCACGTGAAAGTGGATTGCGGAATGACACGGCTTGGAATTCTGCCGGATGAGGTCGAACAGTTTTTAACACAATTGAAAGAATTACCTGGTATTGTTTGTACTGGTATTGCCAGTCATTTCCCAAGGGCGGATGAGCAGAATTCGTCCCATACTTCAAAGCAGTTTCTACGTTTTGAAAAGCTATTTGCAACTGCAGACAAAGTGCAGAATCATTCACTCATCAAACATACTGCAAATTCCGGAGGAATTCTCTACTTTCCACAAACCTGTTGTGATATGGTACGGGCAGGTATTTCCCTCTATGGCTATTATCCTAACGGAATTACAGGAGTTGAAACTGAAGCTGGAGAGAAGCTCCAGCCTGCCATGTCTTTTACAACTCGTGTCTTACAGGTAAAAACCGTTCCTGCAGGTATTGGGGTAAGTTATGGCCACACCTTCACAACAGATGACGAAACCAGGATTGCTGTTCTGCCAGTTGGCTATGAAGATGGCCTTTCCCGAAGCCTATCCAATAAAGGCGAAGTGCTTATTCATGGAAAAAGAGCTGCCATTCTCGGGCGTATATGCATGAATTTGTGTATGGTTGATGTCAGCCGGATAAAAGGTGTGCAGCCGGGGGATAAAGTTGTAATCCTCGGCTCACAAATTAATGAAACGATCTGCGGTGATGAAATCGCAGGAAGAATGGATAGTATCTCCTATGAGGTACTCTGTCTGTTTGGAAACAATAACGAAAGAAAACACATAGAATGATTCTTGAACGTTTAATAAAGCTTGTTGATGCCTGTTTTGAAAAAGGTGTCAGTGAAGGAAAATGGTCAAACGCTGCAGCTGGGAAATATTCCGTTGAGGTGCCAAAGCGTGAAGGGCAAGGCGATTATTCAACCAACATGGCCATGGTCATGGCTGGTATAGAAAAAAAGAACCCTCGGGAGATAGCAGGGCTATTGCTTGAGCTGCTTTCTGAAGATAATGCCATTATAGAAAAGCTGGAAATTGCTGGCCCTGGTTTTGTAAATATTTTTCTTAAAACACAGGTGTGGCAGGATATTTTAAATCCAGTTCTAGCTTCGGGTGAAAATTTCGGCAAGTCCACCATTGGCAATGGCAAAAAAGTTATGGTTGAATTTGTCAGTGCCAATCCAACTGGGCCTTTAAGCATTGGCCATGGACGTCAGGCAATCCTCGGCGATGCCATTGCCCGCTTGCTCGAAGCAACAGGCCACTCTGTCTATCGTGAATATTATTTTAATGATGCCGGCAGACAGATGCGTGTATTAGGTGAGTCCACCCGAGCCCGTTATCTTGAACTTCAGGATAAACCCTTCGAGTTTCCGGAAGATGGATATCAGGGAGAGTACATTCAGGACATTGCCCAGTCTCTCCTTGATGAAAAAGGCGATTCCCTCTCAGAACAGGAAGATGTACTTCCCTTTACCGAAAAGGCAGTGGAGATTATTTTTGCTGATATTTCTTCTACCCTGAAACGAATGGGTATTACGTTTGACAACTATTACAATGAACATTCCCTATACGACGAAGGCCACATTGATTCTGTTGTTCAAGAGTTGAGAGATAAGGGACTGGTTTACGAAAAAGATGACGCTGTTTGGTTTAAGACCACAGAATTTGGCCATGAGCAGGATCGGGTAATTATCAAAAAAACCGGGGAACCAACCTACAGATTGCCAGATATTGCCTATCACCGAGAGAAATTCAAACGTAATTTTGACTGGATGATCGATGTCTTCGGCTCTGACCATATTGCTACGGTTCCTGATGTGATGGCCGGGCTTGAGGCACTGGGCTATGATTCCAGCAAGGTCACTGTGGTTCTACATCAATTTGTAACACTTACCCGTAATGGTAAGCAGGTGAAGATGTCCACCCGTAAGGCGACTTTTGTCACTGTTGATGAGTTACTAGATATGGTTGGAACTGATGTTGCGCGTTTTTACTTTATGATGCGTAAAGCCGACAGCCAGCTTGAATTTGATCTTGACCTTGCAACCAGTGAAGAAAAAGACAACCCGGTTTATTATGTTCAGTATGGACATGCTCGTCTTTGTTCCATTATGCGTCGGGCACAGGATATGGGTATGAGTACGATCAGTGCTGAAAATGTTGATCTTTCACTCCTTGTGGAACCAGAAGAGATTCAACTCTTAAAACGTATCTCCTCTTTTCCTGGTGCCATTGAATCTGCAGCACTTGAGCTGGCACCCCATCGTGCCATCTTTTTCCTTATGGAACTTGCGGCGGATTGGCATAGTTATTATAACAAACACAAAGTGATAGATCCTGAGCATATTGAACAGGCTGTCACCGATGCTCGTCTTTGTCTGGTAACAGCACTGCGACTGGTCTTCAAAAATGGATTGGAGATGCTCGGCCTGACCGCCCCCGAAAAAATGTAACAATCTGCTACAAAATATGGCTCCCAGGAAACGGAAAAAACCGGTTAAAAAGGTTAAATTTCAATTGACCAGAAGTGGAATTGCCGGAATTGGCGTTGTCTGTTTTTGTATTTTTCTGTGGATGTTTTTGATTGGAGTATGGGCCGGTCAGTCTCTTCTTTACCCTCCTGTAATCGCAGATAATGCTCCCATTGATATTCGAGACAGCGGTAAAGGAACACAGGTGCTGGAAGTTATTCGGCTTGAGGCGCATCAGAAAAAAATAAAAAAATAAAAAAAAATTACTTCCCATGATACGAAATGCCAGAATGGGGGATGTGAAAAAAATTCATTCCCTGCTTAATCACTATGCAGATAAAGGTATGCTGTTAGGGCGATCATACAGTGCACTCTATGATCAGTTACGTGATTTCAAGGTGTTTGCTGATTCTAAGGACAATCTTCTAGGAGTTTGTGCCTTACATATTACCTGGGAAGATCTTGCTGAAATCAGATCTCTTGCAGTTGCTGAGGATGCCCAGAAAAAGAATGTCGGAAAAAAACTGGTCCATGCCTGTCTTGAAGAGGCAGCCCATTTTGGTATAGAGAAAGTTTTTACCCTGACTTACCAGGCCGAATTTTTTCGCAAACAGGGTTTTGCGGACATCGATAAAAATTTATTACCTCACAAGATATGGAGTGATTGTATAAATTGTCCCAAATTTCCTGATTGCGATGAAGAGGCTCTGCAATGTACAGTTGCCGAGGTTATAAAATCTTGAAAAACATCAAATATAAAGTGAATTGTTAATATGATAGGAAAAATACTTACAAAAGTCTTTGGCAGTCAAAATGATCGCGTCCTGAAACAGATCAAACCCCTGGTTAACCGAATCAATGAACTGGAAGACACGGTATCCTCACTGGATGATGCACAGCTTGCTGCAAGAACGGTAGAATTCCGCGAACGTGTCGCAAAAGGAGAAGATCTTGACAAACTCCTTCCTGAAGCATTTGCAACCATGCGCGAGGCAGGCAAACGAGTCCTTGGCGAACGTCATTATGATGTGCAACTTATTGGTGGAGTGATACTGCATCAGGGCAAGATTGCTGAAATGAAGACTGGTGAAGGAAAGACACTGGCCTCGACATTACCGGTTTATCTCAATGCCCTTGGTGGTAAGGGTGTTCACCTGGTAACTGTGAATGATTATCTCGCTGCTCGTGATGCCGACTGGATGGGACAGGTGTATAATGCACTTGGAATGTCCGTTGGTAAAATTATTCATGATATGCCTGATAACGACAGGCGCCTTGCGTATGCAGCGGATGTTACCTATGGAACAAATAATGAATTTGGTTTTGATTATCTGCGCGACAATATGAAGTTTGAGAAGCAGGACTTCTGCCAGCGCGATTTCAACTTTGCAATTGTTGATGAAGTTGACTCCATCCTCATTGATGAGGCAAGAACTCCGCTGATTATTTCCGGCCCTGCTGAAATCTCCACGGAGATGTATCAGAGTGTGGATAAAATCATGGATGCCTTTAAGGTTGACGAGCACTATATGGTTGATGAAAAGGCACGCCAAGTAGCTCTGTCTGAAGAAGGCATTGCCCTTGGTGAAGAGCTTTTGAATGTTGACAACCTCTATGAACCTGAGGCCATTGAACAATTACACCATTTGAATCAGGCTCTAAAGGCCCATGTTCTTTTTAAACGAGATGTGGATTATCTTGTTAAAAACGGTGAGGTAGTCATAGTTGATGAATTCACCGGTCGTACCATGGAAGGTCGTCGATACAGTGATGGTTTGCATCAGGCACTGGAAGCAAAGGAACATGTCAAAATTGAAAAAGAAAACCAGACCCTTGCCTCCATTACTTTTCAGAACTATTTCCGGATGTATGACAAGCTGTCTGGGATGACAGGTACAGCTGACACTGAAGCTTCTGAGTTTAAAAAGATTTATGACCTTGATGTTGTGATCATGCCCACCAATATGCCAATGGTGCGTCAAGATTTCGCCGATGTTATCTATAAAAATGTCACTGCCAAAGATCGGGCTGTGGTTCAGGAGGTCAAAAACCTTCACGCAAATGGTCAGCCGGTGCTTGTTGGTACCATTTCCATTGATGTGTCTGAAAAAATATCCAACATGCTGAAAAAAGAAAAGATTGAGCATGAAGTGCTCAATGCCAAACAGCATGACCGTGAAGCAGAGATTATTGCCAATGCCGGACAATACGGAAAAGTAACCATTGCCACCAACATGGCTGGCCGGGGAACAGATATTAAGCTGAGTCCTGAATCAATTGAAGCCGGTGGGCTACATATCCTTGGCACATCCCGCCATGAATCAAGAAGGATCGATAATCAGTTACGTGGACGTTCGGGCCGTCAGGGTGATCCGGGTTCTTCCAGGTTCTTCCTTTCCCTTGAAGATGATCTACTCAGGATCTTTGGCTCTGGCAGGATCTCAGGGATCATGGATAAACTTGGTATGGAAGAGGATGAACCCATTGAGCATAATCTGATATCCAAGGCCATTGAAAATGCCCAGCGCAAGGTTGAGGGGCATAACTTTGATATTCGTAAACACCTGCTTGAGTATGACGATGTCATGAACAAACAGCGTGAGGTTATTTATCGTCAGCGCCGTGAAGTCCTTTCCGGTGAAAATCTGGCTGATGTGATCGCCGATATGATGGATGAGCAGGTTGATGCGGTTGTTTCCGGATTTTCAAATGGCCGTCTGGCCTCTGAAGATTGGGATTGGGAAGGATTTGATGAACAAATGATGGAATTTTTCCATATCACTCCTGACTGGACGGATGAGGATAGAGCAGGTATGGATGCGAATAGTTTTCGTGAAAAAATCTCTGCCATGGTTAAATCCAAATATCGTGAGCAGGAAGAGCATAACGGGGAAGACACCCAGCGTCATCTGGAAAGGGTAATCCTCCTGCAGATGGTGGACAGCCACTGGAAAGACCACCTGCTGTCAATGGATCATCTTAAGCAGGGTATTGGCCTGCGTGGCTATGGACAGAAAAATCCTCTGGATGAGTACAAGAAAGAAGGCTACAATCTTTTTCTTAGGATGATTGAAACAGTTAAACAACAGACTGTTGCAACGCTTTTCCGGGTTCAGATTGTTCAGGAAGATGACGTGGAACGTCTGGAAGCTGAAAGACGTCAGCGGCAGGAACAGGAACGTACTCAGGTAATGTTGAATAAAGGGGCAGCTGGTGAAGATGCGCAAGCTGCCAAGCCTGCAAAACGTGAAGGTGAAAAGGTTGGCCGTAATGCGCCTTGCCCTTGCGGTTCCGGTAAAAAATATAAAAAATGCTGTGGAAGACCAAGCTGATTATTTTTTCTTTTCAATCTTCAATTCCATGCTCGTATTCTATATGAGCAATGCAGAGATATTCTTTTCATTACGTGCTTAGATTGTGTCGAAATTTTTATCAGTATGTGCTTAAACAGTTTTTTAACTATCCGATTATAAATAACTTAATATGCTTATGAATTTGACACATTTTAAAATTCAGTCTATTATTCAGCATATTTCTAATCCTCTCATAAAATAGATTTGAAACAGGAAGGCAACTTAAATGGCTGAAATACTTGCACTTGATGATGTTTACGACGCTACGATACTAATCGGTAAAATTCTTGCAAAAAAAGGACATAAGGTACATAGTTTTACTGAAGAGGATGACGCTCTTGCTTTTGCCAAGGACAATCCCATTGACCTTGCCATTCTGGACATAAAACTCAAGAAAATGAGTGGTATCGATGTATTGGGGCTGCTCAAGAAGATAAACCCTGACATGCGAGCTATCATACTTACCGGTTATCCAACTGTGGAAACAGCTCGGGAGGCTGTTAATCAGGGTGCCAACGAGTACTGCGTTAAGCCCATTGATCGTGATGAACTGGAAGAAAAGGTGGCAAAAGTCCTTCAGGCTAACCCAAAATAAGGTTTAACATAAAATATGTATGAACTAACCTGGATAACCAATCAGATTGCTGCAGGCTATGCCCCCATGTCCTATGAGGAACTTGAAACTATCAAGGAGGGGGGAATTGACGCCATTATCAACCTGTGTGGCGAATTCAGCGATCTGCACGAGATTGAAGAACAAGCCGGATTTGAAGTGTATTACCTGCCAACACCTGACGAATGCGCTCCTGACTTAGCTGAAATGGAAAAGGCATTGGAATGGCTCGATGAAGCCATTTATTTGAAAAAAAAGGTTCTTGTGCATTGCCGACACGGTCATGGCCGTACTGGTACCCTTATATCAGCGTATATGGTACGTCGTGGTCTTGGTCTGAAAAAATCTGAAAAACTCCTGAAAAACACTCGCGCTAATCCAACCAACTACAGCCAGTGGAAGCTGTTGCGCAAGTATAATAAACAGGAAGGACAGTTGACCATTGCCGAACCACAGCTTGATAATCAATCTGAAGATAATCTTGCACCATTTTTGCTGGAGTATGAGGCTTTTTTACAGGAACTTGAGGATGAGCTTACCGAACACGGAGGCTCGTCGAATTGCGGTCAAGACACAACCGACTGCTGCTCAAACTACTTTGAATTGCAGCTTGCAGAAAGCATTTGGATAAATAACAGCATGAATCGCAAACTCTCTCAGGACGAACGACAGCAGGCCATAGAGCGAGCCGGCGAGTATAGCGGGGTTATAAAAACGGTTACTAGTTTGAAACAGAAAATCGCGGTGCTGTCGGATATGGAATTCAAAGAAATTTTCCAGGCCGCTGAGACTCCCTGTCCGTTGCTTGTCGGCGGCAAGTGTCAGCTGCATGAAAACAGGCCCTTTCGCTGCCGCTGGGCTGGAAGCACATTGGAACAAAGCAGAAAAGACGAATTTGCTGCCATGCTGGTCAACCTCTCGCGTAACATGTATCTGGCTTTGACCGGAGTATTTCCACCTGAAGGTGAAATGCAGTTTTCAATCGCCGATACGGTTTCAGGTCGCTTTGTTCAGTCCTATTTTAAAGCCATGCTCATGAAATAAACTTACCAACCACTGGTTTAAAACCGGTGGTTGGTAAGCATCACCCATAAAAAAAGGAAGCAAATTTAAACAACTTCCATTGTAACAAACTTCAATGCATGGGTCGTGCATTTTGTAACACAGGCCGGTTTCAATCCTGCATCAACTCTGTCCACACAATAATCACATTTAACCATCTTGTTTGTAAGCGGGTTGAGTTGTGGAATTCCCCATGGACAAGCTCCGGCACAGGCCATGCAGCCAATGCACTTTTCATCATCCACAACGACAATACCATCCTCTCTTTTGGTTATGGCATCAGTTGGGCAGATATCGCCGCAATAAGGATCCTCACACTGGTAACAACTGCGAAAGGAAAATTCTGTTTTCGGAACTCCCCTGATCGATTTCAACGGCTTATGGTCGATCTCACAGAGTATAGGGCCAAAGGGTAAATTTTTATTGGCCTTACAATGCACCTCGCAGGCATGACAGCCTATACATCGTATGGTGTTCAGGTAGATCATGTATTTGTTCATAATTCGACTCTCCTTCTTGGATTCCTGGCACTTCGACGAACGGTCACAAATGATTCACAAAGATTCAATCCGCCTCCGGCTTTATCCCATTTGTCAAGCATACCAACCATCAGTTTCTGATCACTCAAACCTGCATGATAGGCTCTGGATTGTAAAGGAATCTGGCGACCGAAGCCGTGCACAGTAAAGACACATTCCGGATGAATAAAATCAGTCACATGGGCGCGGATTCTCTGTTTGAAACCATTTACTGCAATAACATCGACGATATCACCTTCTTTCACATTAAGCTTACTCGCAACCCTGGTATTGATCCACAGAGTATTTTTCGGCATTAACTCATAAAGAAGAATATTGTTGATTGTATGACCGTGGGTATGAATAGCTGAACGTCCATAGACAAGGCGAAATTTACCTTTACTTGGTTTTTCAGGGCTTATGTAAGGCTTCAGAGAATCAAGACCTGCATCAGTAAGTTTTTTACTGACCATTTCAATCTTTCCGGATGGCGTTTTAAATTGTCCTTCAAGGTTGTCAGGATCATACATGACAGGCTCATCAGTCAATGAGACAAATCCTTTTTCTTCAAAATCTTTCATGGTGAGCCCTGTTGGCTCAAGCTGCCATTCCCAATATTTTTCCATAGAGTTGAATGGAAAATAGTCCTTCATGTCACAACGGTCAGCGAGATTCTTGAAAATTTCCCAAGACGGTTTAGTATCAAATACTGGATCAACACACTTACGGCGCACTGCAAGTCGTGGCTTCAACCCCTTTTGCAGACATATTGGGTTGTCCCGTTCGAGATAAGTGGATTCCGGTAGAATTACATCGGCATACCAGCCAAATTCACTGTAATGGGTGTCAATGGAAACAAGCAGATCACATTTATCAAATGCACGTTTTTGTGCCTCAGGATCCGGCATACAGGTGAATGGATCATGACGCATGGCGATCCACGCTTTTATCGGATAAGGATCTTCACTAAGCATGGTAGGAAAGAAAAGATGCTGCAGGCCTGGCCCCTTATCAAAATGCTTATACTTCCAGCCGACACCGTCAGCTCGCTTGATATCCGGTTTGGGGAAATCAACATTTTGGATCCCCTTGGCATTGCAGTCTCCTGGCCCTTTGGGGATGAGCAGGCCACCTTTTATCTCAATATTACCCATGAGCACATTCAAAATATGGAGAGCTCGGCTGGCATAAAAAGAATCTTGATAACGAGTAAGCATCCAGCCTGGATGAAAAATTACATGGGGCATATCTTCGGCTATCTCATCAACAAACTGCTTGATCGCCTTTTCTTTGACGCCACATTCTTTAGCGGCCCAGGCAGGTGTATACTCCTCAATAAAAGTGCAGAGCTGATCAAAATCTGAGACATACTTGTCTATAAATTTCTGGTCATACAGCTTACGCTCAATGACTTCATTGATAATACCCAGGATCAGCGCGTAGTCTGTTCCGGGACGAACCTGAAAAAAACGAGTCGCCTTGAGGCCGGTCATGGACTGCCTGACATCAACATAGGTCAGTCTGCCGCCCTTTTCGAGCATATCCATGGTTTGTATATTTTCGGCTATACGTAACGAAGCGAACATGTTACGGCCAAAGAGGACAAGGTGTTTTGAATTTTTTATGTCGTAGACAAATCCTTTACGACCTACTCCGTTTAATGAAAGACTGGCATGATGGGTATTACGACCGCAGGTGGAATCATGATTCGTGTAATTGGGAGAGCCAAAAGCATGACAGAATGCTTTATACATGGACTGCCATGGGCCACCACGAGAGGAAACCACAAGAGATTCCGGCCCGTGCTCTTTTTTGATGGTGTTTAATTTTTTAGCGATATAATCATAGGCTGTTTCCCAACTCACCTCTTTCCAGCGACCAGCACCACGGCCACCTTCACGGATAAGCGGTTGTTGCGGACGCTCATCATCTTTGACAAGGGCCGGACCTGCGGAACCTTTTGCGCAAAGTGCGCCATCGAGCAGATGTGGATTCCCCTCGATCCATGTCACCTCGTTATCTTCAACTTCGACACGGATGGGGCACCTGACAGTACACATACCACAAATACTGTACACGGATTCTTTCATTTACTCCTCCAATTGTAATCTATGATGGTTTCTCAAAAAATCATGTCATACGACATTTGCCCTTCCCTATCCCTTATATATAATGGGTTTCATTTTCAGGCTTTTTACTCTTTACGAGTCCATCAATATTTATAAAAAGCAACAATGGGGTGAGGTTTCCCCCACCCCATTGTATGGGATATAGATAATTTCACATGCAGCAACAGCGGCAGTGATATCTTTCCATTAACGCATAAACCAGATAAGGCCCGTGTATTTCAGACAGGTCAAAATCAATGCACCAGCCAGCAGTCGCTTGAGAAAAATCTCAGGCAACTTTTTCTGAATTTTCGGTCCAACCACACCACCACACATAGCACCAGCTGCAATGAGAGCTGCCATGATCCAGTCAGGCTGATAGCCCATCATAACATACTTGGAAATAGCACCAATCGAGGTGGAGAATGTTCCGGCAAGAGCAATGGGCACTGCCAGATACATAGGATACCCAACCATGGTAGTCATAAAAGGCATAAACATGAAACCGCCACCAACACCAAAGGAGGAGGCGATAATACCCATAACCATACCACCGATAAACATCAGAAGAGGCTTGGCAACAAAGGTCTCACCCCAGAAACGCATATCAAACTGAATGGGATTGAACTTATCAAATTCAATGGAACCCATCTGAATTGCTTTACCGGATTCTTTAGCTTCTTTTACAGCTTTATTGAATTTCTGAACAATAGCTTTCATTGCTTTTTTCTTTTCAATGGAGCCTGGAAGAGATTCAATAAACAGTTTGATACCAATAACAAGACAGATGATACCAAGATAAAATTTAAATGCTGCCAGGTTTAAGTACTTTGCTGACAGTGGGGGTCCAATAAAAAACGCACCCAATACGATACCAATGGCAAAAGGAATCGCCACTGGAGTGGCAAAACGCTTCTCTTTGACAAAGGTCATCAGACCAGTGATCGGTGAACACATGGTGAGGAAAAGGTTTGTCGGTTTAATGGTGTTACCGGCATTGATACCGATGGGACCCTTGGTACCAATAACAGTAATCTGGAAGGCTGCGGTAAAGAGACCACCGGCAGCGCCCATGATGACAAAAAGAATACCAATAATAAAGGCACCAATAAAGACAACAAGCGGGTTCATGTAAACATTACCGGTTTTAAAGAAAAAACCGGATTTTTCAATACTAAAGGTGTCGAGCTTCTGACCATTGACATAGACTGCCATTACAGTATCAGGAGCAAGATTCTTGTAAGGAGACATAGAGACGGAATACTTACCAGTGGTCTTATCAAGAGTTACAGAGACACCTTCATTCCATTGTTTAGCATCAGTGCCATAATCACTCATGATCATTCGTGCATTACCGCCGGTAGGAGGTTTTTCCTTACCAATGGTATTCATACCGAATTTCTTTTCATGGGAGTAGACGACCATCTTCCACTGGGCTTCAGTCTTGATGGGTCCAAGCATGGCAATAGCAGCAGGATCAAGATCGCCCCACTTTTTAATCTTGTTAACCTCTACGTTGTACTTAAAAGGCGGAAAGGCAAAAATTCCTTTTGTCTGGCCTTTTGGAGCAACTATCACTTTTGCCAACGTATCAGGGCTATTGGTTACAACATAGTAGGATGGTGGAATGGCAGTATCACCGAAGGCATTTTTAC
The DNA here is from genome assembly GCA_029932055.1 of Desulfocapsa sp. Classification (GTDB taxonomy): domain Bacteria; phylum Desulfobacterota; class Desulfobulbia; order Desulfobulbales; family Desulfocapsaceae; genus Desulfocapsa. The sequence goes on along the minus strand of JAOZQU010000025.1, from coordinate 9,067 downwards.
CTTTTTTTCCATTCATCAAACGTTCTTTTTCTTTGGGGCCGAGAGCATCTTTTGAAGAGAACAACTTATCTGTGCAAATTACTACAAACAGATCCTGACCAGGATCAATGCTTCCTTCAACTCCAATGGCACTTCCTGCCTTAACCGATTTGGCACTCAACGTGCCTTCTACGGCCATTGCACTGCTACCGGCAAACACGATGCCTGCTAGAACAATTGCAAAAAACAATGAAATTCGTTTCATATACTCCTCCATTACATTTTAGGCCAGTTGCCTGACCATGTTCAAGGTACTACCTCATCTCAACAATCTTTGTATCACCAACATAATCACGGCTTTCAAAACCGGTCATGGCGGTCATCTTTTTTGTCAGAACCCCAATTTGTTTGAGATTTCTGATAATCGTGCTCATATCATCAATGAATTCCTGCTGTTCCAGATCCTCCTCAAGTAATTGCGCAGTTCCAAGGGCGGCAAACAGAGGCGAGTTGATTTCATGGGCCACAGTACCGGCAAGCTCTATGACACCCTGAAGTTTAACCCGCTCCAGCTGCTCTTGCTCAAGCTGCTGTTTAGCTGTAATATCACGAATAACCTCTATGACAAACTCAACTTTCCCATCCGGCCCCAGCATGGGTGAAGCGGTTCGCTCGTACCAGACTGTTTCTTCTTGCTGAACAGCCTTGTGGGTATAGGCTGCTGATTCTCCAGTGGCAAGGACTTTATTTACAGGACAATCCTCAGCGTCACAATCATGATCCTGCCACAGGCCATCATAATCACTTCCTAAAAGTTCATTTTCCGAAAGATTCAACACATTCTGTAAAACCTTGTTAACGAGAATCAAATGTTTATTATGGTCAACAACGAGTAACTGAGGCCTGATACAATCAAGGATATTTGCAAGAAAACGTTCGTTTTCCTCAATCTGATTAAAAAGCAAAGTAATCTGTAAATAGGTTCTGGCATTACGAATGGCAACACCGCCAACTTCAGCAGCTGTCACCGCAAAATTCATTTCACTGCTGGAAAAACAACGGTGTACATCGGAGAGGATACGAAGAACCCCGATGACTTCCTGTCCTGCTTTGATAGGAACGGAGAGTATTGATTTGATCCCCTCCTCTTCCATATTATTTTTATAAAAAATCCGATCGTCACGGCTTACGTCATAAATAGATACCGGTGAACCAGACAGGGCAGCCTCAACATTCTTTTCATTCTCAACACGCCCCCGCTTAAGATAGTTTTCAGATAAACCATGGGAGGCTACCAGTTCAAGTTGATTACTTTGAGCTTTCAGCAAACGGATAGTACACCCTTTACAGCCAAGGGACAGGGGTAGCCGCTCAACAATGGTATCAAAGACTGCAGATAGATCCAAGCTGGAATTAACCAGGGTGGAAATTTCCTGAACCTCTTTCATGAAATCAACCTGATTTTCCATTTCTGTGAACATCCGACTATTGGAAATGGCAATACCAACCTGTTCGGCTAGGGCCATGGAAAAAGAAATCTCATCCGCTGTAAATAATCGTTTATCCCGAGTCAAAAGACGAAGCATACCAATAATAGAGTCCTGAAAAAGAATTGGCAGAGTAAGGATAGATTTTACGCCCTCACTCTGTATCAGCTCCTGGTCGTGAGAGGTTACCACCTGATCGACATCGGTCTTTGCCACCGGATGACCGGAAAGAATCATCTCCATGGTCTCATCCGTATCAATAGTGATACGAGAAAGATACTCCACTGAAAGGCCATGGGATGAGCCCATGACAAACTGACCGGTCTCAGCATCAAGGAGGCGAATGGTCGCGGCATCCACTGCCATAAGATCAGGCAGACTGTTAACGATTGTATCCATCACCTGTTGATGATCAAGTACCATTGAAGTCAATTTGGTGACCTTCTGGAAAACCTTGAGATATTTCTGTTCCTGCATCAACGTCATAAAATCTTACTATGTTTTTTTATATCCTTATTGTTACAATATAATGCTCAAACGCTGAGAGTGCTTTTCAGGCCTGTTGATTTCAACACATGTTCGACCTTTTCTTCCAATTCATCACGATCTATAGGTTTGACACAATATTCGTTTGCACCTAGACTGATAGCTTCACGCGCAGTCTCAACAGTAGGATATCCGGTGAGCATGATGGCTTTCATGGAAGGCTGTGCTTCTTTCAGTAAACCAAGAACCTCAACTCCACTCATCTTTTTCAGCTTGATATCAAGAATAGCCAGATCTACCTTGTTTTCCTTGGCATAGTTTATGGCTTCATCCTCTTCTGTAAAACTATGAACTGAATGCCCCTTTTTAGAAAGAATCTTTCCAATTAATATTGTTGCATCCTGCACATCATCCAGTGCTAAAATCTCAGCCATTATTTACTCCTTGAATCAACTTTTCTTTACAAAACTTTATAGTTAATTGTCGTTATCATTCAATTACAGAAACGGGTTCCCGCAGAGATGCTGGGAGTTTGACATGAATCGCAGTTCCTTTCACTGTCTCACCATCTATGTTCACAGGACTTTCAACTTCTATAATTCCCTCATGTTCCTGAATGATTCCATAGGAAACTGAAAGGCCTAATCCGGTCCCTTTACCCACTGATTTGGTGGTAAAAAATGGATCAAAAATTTTACTTCGAACATCTTCCGGAATACCATGCCCTGTATCACGTATGGTAGCCACGACACGGTGACTCTCTTCTTCGTAATAGGTTGAGAGAAACAGCTTGCCCTTATCCTGCTCCTCCATGGCATGGTGTGCATTGTTAACAAAATTAACAAAAACCTGACGCAATTTCTCTGTGTCTCCAACAATGCCAGGTAAACCTTCGGCGAAGTCACGCACAACATAAATGTGATCCATATTAAGAGAATGTTCGGTTACAGCCATTACATCCTCCAACACTTCATTAATCAAAAGATTTTCACGGGCACTTTCTGACTGGCGTGAGAACTTAAGCAGGTCTGCAACAATTTTACGGCAGGCCTTAGTCTGACGTTCAATCACCGCAAGACTCTGTCCTTCCTCACTCTCCGGCGAAAAATCATCCATCATCAACTGAGCATACCCAAGAATAACACCCAAAGGAGTATTTATCTCATGGGCAACACCAGCGGCCATCTGTCCAACCGAAGCCATTTTTTCACCTGAAGACAACTGCTCCATCATAGTTCTCAGGCGGGTGAGATCTTTGGCAATTCCCTCGCAGGCAATAAATTCACGATTATCGTCATAGACTGCAGTGGCAGAGAGAAGGACATAAAGGACAGTTCCGTCAGCCCGGACAAACTCAATTTCCAAATCCTCTACAAAACCAACTGTAACAATCGTCTCAAAATAGTGATCCAGATCTTCTTCATTTCGAAAAACATCCAGCATATTCAGTTCTGGATCCTCTTCCATGGAATACCCAAGCATTTCCAAACCAGCAGGATTCATTTTTACCATTCTGTTAGATGTGTCACAGAAATAGACCATATCCTTGGAATTAGTGAAGAAATTACGAAATTTTTTCTCTGATTTAGAAAGTTCCATGGTGCGTTCTTCAACCATTCCTTCAAGGTTCAGGTTTAATTGACGGAGTTTTTCTGCTGAAACTTCAAGCTGTAAATTGGCTTCTTTAATACTGCGAGCCTTTTTCTGTATGGCTCGATATCCTTCTATCCCTTTGTGATAATAAATTGTTACAGCGGCAAGGGATATCATCAACAATGTATTAAAACTTCCGGACATGGGCCTCAGACTATTCCATTGCTCGTTATTACCGTAAATCAGCAAAATCTGTTTGAGAAGATGACCAACCGCTCGAGAAACGGAAAAAGCCGCCAGGGTAAGACAAAAATAAAAAAGAAAACCCCAAAGAAAATTATCAGGCTGCCTGCGCGTTAATAAATAGGCATATCGAAGAGAAAGGAAAGAGAGAACAATAATAATCAAAGATCCTACCATATCCATTACTATGGTCGGCATCATAGGAAGGTTAATCATACCTCTTCCTCCTCTAAACTGTTACGGTAAATCGTCCTCATACTAATGAATAAACAAATGAAGGCAGGAACACTGACAAGATGATCAAGCTTGGTAAAATAACATAAAAAATTAGCTGTGGTTAATGTTCCTTCAAAATGAGTCTTTAAATACTCTGAGCCTGTAATAAGTTCTGAACTATGCACATACCCGGCAAGGGAGTGTCCCACAAAAGCCACCACATTCCAGACAACCATCAACACACAAAAAATCCGGAGGTAACGCCAGCCACCTGCCCGAAATTCATTCCGTTTAATATCCCAAAAAAGATACGAAAGCGCTGCAGCATAAAAGATATGGGCCAGTTGATGGACATACAGACCTTCTGGAGCCCCATGGCTCTGAACGGCCCAGGCATTTCCAGGAAACACAGTCAGTACAAAAAGGAGGAGAAACGGAAACGTTCTGTGTATTTTCTTTTTACAATCCATAATAACTCCATGCAACATATTAACGATCACCACTAAACCGTTATAACCTGCCCTCCACAAGAGACAGTGGCCCACATCAGATATTACCACTGCATGTCTGATGCCAAACTGTAGGTACCTGCCAAAAGAAATCATTACCATTAGATACCAACAACTTACAACAAAGAGATAAGTCCACAAACCAGGATTGCACCCACAAAAGCGCAACAAAAAAGACGCACTGCAACAAAAAAGGCTCTTGCAATTACTTACGAAAATGAAAGCTGAGGAATCAGCTCTGTCTGAAATCCTGTGATTGGATATGGTAGCGCCGCATCAGGCGCTGAAAGGCTTGGCGTTCCATGCCGCTTGCACGGGAAGCAGTTGACACATTACCACTGGTTCTTGTCAGGGCATTTGCCAGATAAGTAGAAGTAAAAGAAGTAATCACTTCCTCTTTTGCCTCTTTATACGGAAGTTGATCTATGCATACGGGGACTTCTGTATCATTGTTCTCAGATTTGACCTCTTCCAGTTCTTCAGGGCTGAGAAAATCCAGAGGAGTTATGATATTGGTAGACGCCAAAAGGACAGCACGGTTAATCCTGTTCTGAAGCTCACGCACATTCCCCTTCCATTCACGCCCCATGAGACATTTCAGGGCCTTTGGGGAAAGTTCCATTCCTTCACGTTCATACTCTTTAGAATATTTTCTCAGAAAATGGAGGGCCAGCAGAGGAATATCTTCCCGTATATCATAAAGGGAAGGCATGGTCACTGTCATAACATTCAAACGATAAAAAAGATCCTCTCGAAATTCTCCACTGGCCATCTTAGCCTCAAGATCCTGGTTAGTCGAGGCCAGAACTCGAACATCAACCTTGACAGTCTTAGTTTGCCCAAGAGGTTGTATTTCCTTTTCCTGCAGCACCCTTAAAAGCTTGGTTTGCAAAGAAACCGGAATATCAGCAATTTCATCAAGCAGGATAGTAGAACCGGCAGCCTCTAAAAAGAGCCCATCTTTGTTTTGATCTGCTCCGGTAAAGGCGCCTTTTACATAGCCAAAAAGCTCACTTTCCAAAATCTGCTCAGGCAATGCAGGACAATTGATAGTAATCATCTTGTTCTTACTGCGCTTACTCATGGCATGGACAGTTCTGGCAGCCACTTCTTTTCCGGTGCCGGATTCCCCGCGAATCAGGACTGTTGCATCACTTTGCCCAAGGCGGGTTAACAACTCAATAGCCTGCTGCAAAGGACGACTCTGGCCAATAAATTCAGTGGGTCGATCACTCTTCTCAAGCTCTTTATGTAACTGAATATTTTCACGGAGAAGCAGTGTCCGCTCAAAGGCACGCAGAATTATCTGACTGATCTTTGAATTATCAAACGGTTTTTCCAGAAAATCATAGGCCCCTTTTTTCAGTGCCTTGACTGCCATCTCGATGGTTCCATACGCAGACATAGCAACCACGCTGATATTACTATCAAGCTCAGATACTTTTACAAGCAGCTGCAAGCCATCCATGTCCGGCATAATGATATCAGTGAGGATCACATCCGGCTGCAGGGAAGGTACAAGAGTCAAGGCCTCAATTGCGGAATGGGCAATGGTCACCTCACAGTCACATTTTTTTGAGAGAACCTTACGCAGAAGGATGAGTAAAGCCTCCTCATCATCAACAATCAAAAGGCGCTTTTTAGCTTTGGGTCCAGACATCTGCTGCTATCCAGGTTAGTACCTTATAAATTCTTTTCGTGTATTTTTGAAAAGAATTTGGTGAAGGTATTTATGCCGGCTTACCGTTCATCACCGGTGTAAGGTTATGTGACACCACTATCCTCGAACATCCACCTATTGAGTACTTTGAAACTCATTAACTAGTTCTTGAACCATCACATCATCTTTGAGGCGCATATCCATTAATTTCGTTATCCCAAGAAGGCGTCCCACCACCTTTAGCCGTTTCACCAACTCCTCTGCAGCCAGTTGTTGTATCCTGGAATCGAGCAGATCCCCCTTGGGAGTAACTTGAAAACCATTTGCCTCAAGAACAGCCTGAACAAAATCAATCCTCAGGCTACGCCCGGAAAAATCGCCGCCTCCCCCTGCAAATCGAAACTGGCAATAATTTTTTGCGGCATCATCGGAGCACATGGCATCTACCAGAGTAAAATGATAGCCAAAGCGCATGTTGAGATTCACGTAATTATCACTAACAACGGCAAAACTTGCAAACTCTGAAGAATCCTTACTGGCGATTCCTCCGGCCAGCGCAATATCATCAAAGCTTTTCCAGTCAAAATGTGAGCGTTCCTCCCACTCTACACTAGGATGAGTCAAGCCCTCCCACAAAGCGAGGAAGGGCGTGGAGATGATCTCTTCCACACTAACACTTTCTTTCACTGAATCGTTTACCTGCAGACCGTCTCCCACATCAAGGAAAAAAATATCCAAAGGAAGATCGGAAATCAACTTTCTCTTCCCCTTAGCCCTGCCACTGCCTCTGTCTCCAAGGGAAAACATAGTTCGTACAGCCTGCTCGTGGCAAAACCTGATAATATCGTGGAGAGAACGACAGGATTCAGGAACAAAATGGTCTGAGTTCGGATCAAGGAGGTTCAAGGGAGTCACAAAATCCAGTAGACCGTGCAGCCTGCGATAATACGGGAGGTCCTTTTGTGCCTCATGCTGTGGGATTGGTTTTTCTGCTGGCACACAATTTCCCTGCCACACCTCCTGAATATCGGCAAAAAGGCTCAGCTCTTCACCTTGAGCAATATTTTCAATTTGATTGCCGACTGCGAGAAGCAGAGGAACACCAAATTCCCTGCACACGGTTGAGAAATGACCTGCTACAGAACCAAGTTCCGCAACTACCCCGCGTACCTGTTTTAAAACGCGAACAGCGGAAGGCAAAGTTTCTCTCAGTATCAAGATTGAACCTTCGGGAACCTTTTCCAAAGGATGCTCAGAATCAACCACATAAGCTAAACCACTGGCCTGCCCCATGGCAGCAGTCACACCAGTCTTAAACAGCAGTTTTCCTTTGTCTGCAGAAGGTTCAACGCTTTTTTGAACTGTTAAAGAATCCTGAATATCGAGGGGGCGACACTGCAAGAACATAAGCTTTCCCTGTTGTGTGATTGACCATTCCACATCTCTTGGAGAATCGTAATAATCAGACAGTATCTGCCCCTTTTCCCGGAGATATGCAAGTTCCTGGCCTGATAATATGTCATCTCCTCCATCGCCGCCACCTTCTCCGTCATCTGTTCCGTAGGATTCTGGAATAATCATACCACTGACCAGTGCATCTCCATAGCCACGTACAGCATGGATAGACAACTGTTTTTCTTTCTTGATTCCAGATGGATCGGCTGTATATAAAACACCACTTGCCCTGGCATCCACCATCTCAAGAACCAGGGTGGCCATACCTGTTTCTTCATCACCAAGACCTGAATGAATTCGATAGGCCAGTGCTTCAGGTGTATATTTACTGCAAACCACTTTACGCCACGCATCAAGGAGGTCTTCACCTGGGACATTAAGCATTGTCAGATACTGTCCGGCGAAGGAACAGGCCCCATCCTCATTCAATCCGCTACTGCGGACAGCCACAACAGGTTGGTTGTCAAATCCTTGTGAAAATTTTTTCCATGCTGCCGAGACCGCATCGCTTATTTCTGATGGAATCTCACCATTCATGATCAAATCCGTGAGCTTTTGAGATGCATCAACCAAACTTTCCGGACTCTCAATATCAATGGAACTGAGAATAGTATCAACAGGTCTGCGAAGGTCGTTGTAAGTTATAAAATAATTAAAACTGTTTACCGTGATCACAAAACCTTCAGGGATTGGAAGATTGAGTGTCTCATTCAGTGCCGCGAGTTGTGCTGCTTTGCCTCCAACAAGAGTATCCTTGTCGGCAACACCCTGTAAAGGACAGGCAAAAGGAGGACCAAAATCCAATTGTGGTGGAGCAAGTAAAAATTTGGAATAAAAATCAAATTTTTTATAATAGCTCCTGATGGTTACAAAAGTTCCTGGAGACATGTTCTCCAGGCTATCGACCATTCCCTGGACACTTGCCGAAAAAATTTCATATCGATTACGAATGGAGCTGAAATCTTCCTTTTTCCCATGATAATAGAGAGCTTCCAGCTCGGCCATTCCTTCATGGGTCTCTCCATCGTGTGCTAGAAGTTCCTGAAAAGATTCATATGTTGAACGCAATACCGCGCCTGGGGAAAAAACTCTATATGTCCAATATTTAAAAAGATTATTTGCCAGCATTAGTTAGCTCTCATATTCATTTATTGAAAAAAGCGTACCAGTTACCACCTGAACAGTTACAAAAAAGCAATCTATTAGAATTGATGGAATAATTTTTTCACGAACCTGTAACATTTATCCGTCAACTATTTTCAACTCAACATTCGCAAACGTATAATTAGCAACAATTGCATTTAGTATCTATAAAAAAGTATCTTATAATGGCTGTAAATCTACAGTAGAAATGTGATAAGGTGTTTTTACAACACCATTAAATTTTATAAACCATCCCTTGACAAGTTCGTAAAAAGGTCAAATTTAAGATGACTAAA
>JAOZQU010000191.1 GCA_029932055.1 Desulfocapsa sp. | reverse complement strand
TCTTCATCTGCTTCGTTGCTGCATTTTTTATTTAATTACGACGTACCCTAGTACGCCGAAATCAAATAAAAAATGCGCGCCTCGCATATGAAGCTTTTTACTTAGCCATCTTAAATTTTAGCTTTTTACGAACTTGTCAAGAGTGAGTTATGGGCAGGAAAGTCAGAACAAAACGAACAACCGTATCGCGTCGCCGAAAGAAAAAGAGTACAAGCAGATTCATCAGCGTCAGAATTATTTCTTTTCTGGTTCTTCTGGGGCTTTTAGTCTTTTCCATGGGGGCTGCGGGATATGTTATTTTTTTCCGAACCACCATTGCCCACGGTGCTGCAACAGAGATTGATGCAGTAAATATTGTTTTTGAGGAGCCCTATATAAGTATCCCGGAATTGCCATCAGATATTCCACCGGTTCGAGATTCCAACTTGCCCATGGTTGCAATCATTATTGACGACATGGGGTATCATAAAAAGATTGGGAATGAACTTCTTACCTTGCCCATGAATCTTACCTTTTCCTTTCTTGCTGCAGCACCTTTTACTCCTGAATTAGAGGAGAAGGCATTTCAGACGGGTAGGGTTGTTCTTTTGCACCAACCCATGGAACCTAAAAGTAAAGAGTGGGATCCTGGCCCTGGAGCATTTTTTGTCGGGCAAAGTAAAGAAGAGCAAAAAAGACTGTTTAGCATCAATCTTCAAGCCGTACCCCATGCAGTGGGAGTGAATAATCATATGGGGTCGCTCTACACCGAAGACCGGGAGGCTATGGATGCATTCATGCAACTGGTTCAAGAGCAGGGCTTGTTCTTTGTGGATAGTTTTACCAGCGCTGACAGTAAGGGCCTGGTGGCTGCTCGTGCTGCGGGGGTTCCCTCAGCAAGACGCCATATCTTTCTCGACAATGTTCATTCGCAGGATAAGATTTGTGAACAACTGAAAAAATTGGTGCATAGTGCAGAGGAAAATGGCTGGGCCATTGGAATTGGCCATCCCAATGAGGCAACCCTTGCGGCTTTGACGAATTGCCGGGAGAAGTTGCTGAAACGTGTACATCTGGTGAGTGCCCAGGAGTTGTTAATCGTGTTAAATAAGCAGTAATGGTGAACCCGCAAGGGGGAGCAGGCAGGCTAAGCGTTAGTCATTAGTCGTTAACAATTAATTGTTGATTATTTGTGTCGTTATTTCAGGAGATTATTAAAAGAATATTTTTATTAATAATCAATAATCAATTGACAACGGTTAATTATTAATATTTTGAAATAGCACACTTTTGTGTCATTACCTCAACTGGTTAAAAGTTGTTGGCAGACAATGCAAATCTCTTAGCCTGACGGCTATGCCGGCAAGGGGAGCAGGCAGAGAGAAGTTCTGCCTGCTCAATGTTTGAGAGCTTGAATCAGTGCTTGAAAGAGCGTTGTCCGGTGAACATCATGGCCACCTTTGGATCTGCTTCATTGCATGCCTCAATGGTATCAGAGTCACGCATGGAGCCGCCTGCTTGAAGGATGGCGGTAACGCCTTGATCGATACCAACATCTGCGCCATCTCTAAATGGAAAAAAAGCATCTGAGATCATAACAGAGCCGGGCAGGTTGGCTTTATCTTCTTGAACTTTTGCATCAATTGCGTCTTTTTCAGCCTTGTCACGTTTACCCTGTGCAATTTCGAGACAGAGGTCAGCGTAAGGGATTTTATGGGCATCAAAGCAGAGGATATCCGCATACTTAATATATGCCTTGTGGACTGCAATTTCAGCAACACCCACACGATCCTGCTCACCGGTTCCGATTCCAACTGTGCAGCCGTCTTTAATATAAAGAACTGAGTTTGAAGTGACTCCATGTTCAACAGCCCAGCCAAAGAGCATGTCATCGATTTCATGCTGGGTTGGCTCTCTATCACATTTGTAGTCTACACCTTTTCGGGTGGCAGTGGCTGGTTGGAGGTCATTAATGGAACGGATGGAGTTCACCGCTGATTGCTGGGCAATGAGACCACCGTCAATAAGGCTTTTGAAATCAACAAAGCGAAATTTTTCAAAATCAGCAAGACGGTCAATTTGATTCATTCTGATCACCCGCAGATTTTTGCGTGCTGAAAGGATTTCCAGGCTTCCTTCCTCAAAATCAGGGGCACAGACAACTTCGAGATAGTTTTCCGCCATCATTTTGGCAGTATCATTGTCAACCGGCCGACTCATGATGACTGCACCACCGAATGCTGCAATGCGGTCACAGCGGTTTGCTTTATTGTAGGCATCAACAAGGCTGTCGCCAATGGCAACACCGCAGGGGTTGTTGTGCTTGAGGATAACAGCAGCTGGTTTGTCCGTCATGTATTTAAGAATGTTGAGCCCATTATCAACATCTGTCAGGTTGATTTTTCCCGGATGTTTTCCAACCTGCAGCATATCTTCTACTGGAATGGCGGAAACAAGACCATTACCCGGTTCGATAAATTTGCAGTCACCTAAAGACAGGTTACCATTGACCAGTTCATAAAGCGCTGCTTCCTGATCGGGATTTTCACCGTAACGGATACCGCGCTCATCAACTGAACCATCTTCCATTTTGATTTTCCAGGTTCGTTTACGGTATACAAGGGTTTGGTCACCAAAGGAGATGGTCATGTCCATGGGAAAATTGTCCCCAAGAATGGTGGTGTACATCTTTTTTAAATCACTCATAGTTGCTCCATATGTAGTTTGAAATTATAAGAAAAATATTAAATAGTCTGAAATGTGCAATCCCAGTCTTTACAGACTGGATCAAATCCTTTGGCCTTAATAACCGTGCATACTTCTTCAAGGGATCTGTTGTCGCCCACGCTGAATTGTTCGCCTTCATGGTCGGAATCACCATAACCACCAGGAGCTGTACAGGATCCGGCGGAATAACGTGTGGGGCCCAGTCCCAGCATTCCATCACGATAGCGTGCTTCTTCTCTGGTCGAAACAATGAGTCCCACATCCTGATCAAATAAGCGTAGAGCAAAAATCAGCTGACTGAGATTACTCTCGGTTACTATTTGCAGGGGCTCAAATTCTCCGGCAGCAGGGCGCATACGTGGAAAAGAGATAGTAAATGCTGTTGACCAGAACTCTTTGCGCAGCCAGTTTAGATGATGGCCAATTGCAAGACCCTCGGCACGCCAGTCGGCCAGACCGAGCAAAGCACCAATTCCAACTTCACGCATCCCAGCCTCAGCTACACGGGCAGGGGTTTCAAGGCGATAGGCATAATCTCTCTTTTTTCCTGAAAGATGAACCTGTTTATATATGTCAGGGTCATAGGTTTCCTGATACACTGCAACGGCAGTGATACCAGCCAGGAATAAACGATGATAGTGTTCTGTGGACATTGGCTGAATTTCAATGGAGACGGCAGCAAATTTATCACGCAATCTAAGGGCAATTGCTTCCATATATTCAACGTCCACTGCATTTTCAGCTTCGCCCGAGACCAGCAGAATATGCTGAAAACCACGTTCATGAAGAATCATGGCCTCTTTTTCTGCTTCATCAATGGTCAGACATTTACGTTTAATCAGGTTGTCTGCAGAAAATCCGCAATAGGCACAACGGTTGGTACAATAATTTGACAGATAGATTGGGGCGTAGAGCTGAGTTGTTTTGCCAAAACGGGTGAGTGTTATTTTTGACGAGCGGGCAGCCATCTGCGGCAGGTATGGTTCAGCAGCAGGGGAGAGTAGGGCAGCGAGATTGCTGAGGTTGAGTCGAGAGGCGTAAAGTGCCTGCTCTACATCTGCAGTGGTGGCCAGTTTGATCTGTTCGCTAAGTTGCTTAAAGTCAGGTGATTGATACATATCAGGCCAAAAATCTGAGATCTGAAGAAAGTTTTCCATCTTCAGGTGAAGATGCGCTTGCCTGTTTACTTCTTTGTCCTATTCCAGCGACATAGGCGGTCCTGCCGGCTTCAACAGCCTTCGCAAAGGCAGCGGCCATGGCTACCGGATCACCGGCAATGGAAATTGCAGTGTTGACGAGTACGGCATCGGCACCCAACTCCATGGCGTAAGCAGCATGGGATGGAGCGCCAATTCCAGCATCCACAACAACAGGAACTCGCGCCTGCTCTATGATGATTTTTACCTGAAAGTCGGTAAGCACCCCCTGGTTTGTGCCAATGGGTGAACCAAGCGGCATAACTGCGGCAGCTCCGGCATCCTGCAGTTTGAGTGCAAGAATTGGATCAGCATTCATATAAGGAAGGACAATGAAACCGTCCTTAACGAGTTTTTCTGTTGCCCGCAATGTTTCAACCGGGTCAGGTAACAAGGTTCGTGGGTCTGGTGTGACTTCGAGTTTGAGCCATGATGAACCAGATGCCGCCCTTGCAAGATGTGCGAGGCGTATGGCCTCATTAGCATCTCTTGCCCCGGAGGTGTTTGGCAAAAAAGTGTATTCCCGTTGACTCAAAGCTTTCATGATATCATCATCAGGATTATCAAGATCAACACGACGCAGAGCAACGGTAACCATTTGACAGGCAGATGCTTCAATGGCCTGCGCCATGACTGTGGACGAGGAAAATTTTCCTGTTCCAAGAAAAAGTCGGGAACTAAATTCTGTTCCTGCAATGCACAGCATATCAGCCGCCTCCAACAAATCGTATGATTTCCACCCAGTCATCTTCTGCGATATTTGTTGTATCGTATGAGTCCGGTTGGATAATAGTAGTGTTTAATTCTACAACAACTGTCTCAGGTGTCAGTTCAAGACTTTTAAGTAAATCTAATACCGAAGATATTTCCTGAATTGATTTGTTGTTGCCGTTTAATGTAATGTTCATTTTTTCTTATTTTCGACCTTTATCAGCTCCCAGAATGATGCGAAGTGCCTGGTTGGCTTGATGGTGGGCGGCAATACCTACTCGGGGAGCCATTAATCCCATACCGGGACGAGCTTCGGAGGTCTCATCGCCAACTATGTAAATCCCCGGACGCTCCATTTTGGTATGTATCTTATTGTTATCTCCAAAGCCGGCCATACCGGAAGAACCCACATAGGCAACAGTCTTCATTTCAGTGAGAACTGAACGGAGTGTTGCGGCTTTCATGACTGGATCATCAAAGCATTCTATAAGAACATCAACATTACTGAAGTGGCCGGGTAACAAAGATTCCGTCAGTCGTTCCCGAATGATTTTTAAAGAAATTGAAGGGTTCATGCGGAGAAGATTGGCCTTTAAAGCGTCAGTCTTCAGCATCCCAATCTGGTCAATAAAATAATGTTGCCGATTCAGGTTACTTGGTTCCACCACATCATAATCGGATAGGAGCATCTTGCCAATACCGATTTTGGCCATAGCTCCTGCAACAGCAGATCCAAGCCCGCCCAGTCCGAGTATAGCAATAGTGGATTGTTTTATTTTTGTCTGGATACCAGGGGTGTGTCGGGCTATGAGAAATGAATCGATTTCATCAGGTGTGGGAATGACATCTTTTTGGATAAGAGTACAACTATCACCATCCTGAACTGCTGCATCTGCGGCAACTGGAAAACCGTTAAGGATAAAGAGGTCTGCTGCCGGTTTATATTTATTAGCTAGCTCGCCAATCGTTATCCCTGATTGAAATTGGCGCGTTTGTTCATTAACCTTGAGCATGACATACAGGGTTTATGAGTCAGCAGGAGCGACTGTGGGGAGCAGTAACACTATCTGCAGGTAGCTCACAATCATTCAGGCAACTGTAGGGACCAATGCTGCAATGAGTACCAAGTGTAACATTGTGGAGAAGAGCACCTGCCTGTATGTCAGATCCAGATGAGATGGAAGATGAGCCTGATATTTCAACACCCGGATGAAGGGTAACATCTTTATCAATGAGTGATAGTGGAGAGACCTGAATAGTTTCAGGCGTTATCATAGTAATACCACTGGCCATAAGATCTCGATTTCTTCGTGATTGAAGTTCGCAGTGGGCTTGAGAAAGTTCCAAACGGGAATTAACACCAAGGACATCTTGAGAGTCGGGATTGATGAATTTATTAACAGTGAGATTTTCTTTTACTGCCTGGGTTACAATGTCGGTAAGATACACTTCCCCCTGACTGTTGTCGGTACCTATATTTTTAAGATGGGAAAAAAGAAATTGAGTATCAATGCAGTAAATTCCTGCATTGATTTCCTGGATTTTTTTCTGTTCAGGATCAGCGTCTTTTTCTTCAACAATGGAAAAAATAGTACCTTCATCACTGCTGATGATTCGGCCATAATGTGTAGGGTTGTCTAAGATAGTGGTCATTACAGTGAGAGTGGATTTTTGTGATTTATGTTGGTCTACCATCTCCTGTAGAGTTTCCGAGCGGATAAGGGGAGTATCCCCACAGAGAATCATTACGCAGCCATCCATTTTGTCAATGGCAGGTTCGGCGCAAAGTACAGCATGACCAGTTCCGAGCTGTTCCTCCTGGAGAACCAAATCAACAGAAAAATCTGATAAGCTTTTTTCTACTGCTTTTCTTTGATGGCCTATGACCACAATGGATTTTGCAGGTCGCAAGGGAGATACTGCCTGAAGCACATGGTGAACCATAGGTGCATAAAAGACTTCATGTAAGACTTTTGCCTTATTTGATTTCATTCTAGTGCCTTTCCCGGCAGCCAGAATAACTAGATAAAGTGGTAAGTTGTCGGACATTGCAGACCTTTGTAGTGATTAAAAAGATAGTAGATACACTAGACAAAAAAAATCCCCAATCAGATATAATCTGTTTGGGGATTTTTTTGTATAAAGAAAATCGGCGGTGACCTACTCTCCCACATAGTTTCCCATGCAGTACCA
>JAOZQU010000190.1 GCA_029932055.1 Desulfocapsa sp. | reverse complement strand
TTTAGTCTTGAATAGATTTCATGGTTTTCGGCTATGCTGCTTATATTTGCAAGATATCCTCCAGCGGCTTGTGCTGCATCGGAAGCCTCCTGCCATGAAAGTGTAGTTTTGACTATTTCGTAGGTGTGATCATTGAAAATAAAAGATGCATGATCACCTCTGATTGAACTGGTGATATCATCTACGCGGCCGCTGCCTCTAATGGCTACTCTTGTGATACTTTCCAGCTCATTGCTCGGATCAAGAACTTTCATATCCGCTACCAGATCCCTTGTAAATGTCCGCCAGGTACCGTCTATAACATCAGTCCCAAGACTGAATCTATAACGAGCACCATCATATGTTATCTCCATGCCATTATCTGTTGGTTCATAGACAAAAATTCTTGAACCGTCTCTTGTCACAGCTGATATGAAAAATGTAAAAGCTTCACTATATTTCATACTCCAGGAAACAATTGTTTCACTTGTTTCATCCCATATAATATCGTACCTAAACCCATCATCCGTCCCATGCGGGCCATTTAATTCTATGACACGACTTTGCTTGTCTTCATCGAAAACATTTGTGATAGTTTGAGGATTGTCGTCATCATAAGCAGTATAGAGTATCCAATGGACAGTATCCCCATCTTCTGCATCTTCACGGATAGTGATACCGGAAGTTACCTTCACGATTCTGGTTACCTGAATTGCCTCATTGCCGTTGGAATCAAGAACGTCATAGGTAATGGGGTACTCTCCTGCTTTATCACTGTTAACGATCCCGGCAACAATTAGATCAGCAGTGATATTGCCATCAACATCATCCAGCGCAGTTGCTCCAGGATCAATAAAATCCTCACCAAATGCAAGTGTCAGGTAGTAGTCGCCATTGAGGTTGATAGTCGGGATTACTTTGTCATTCGTCGTACTAAATTGTTTACAAAGCGACTTGTCATTTAGTTCATCACATGCAAGTTCCTTGACCCAACCAGCTACTTTTTTGGCTCCGTGCGGTTCGTAGTGTACGCGGTCTACATAGCCACTGTCGTAGCTGCAGTCTCCAAACTCTTCCAGGAGTTTTGCATCGGAATATTTGGCGAATTCTTCATTTGATTTACTGTGAAGATCCAGCACCTCCACATCATTGGCAATACCAAGCTCATGTATATAGCCAGGGAATGGTTGACGGGTGTCAGGGTGCGTCCCATCTGCAGGCGCACCTTCTACATCCAGTCTTCCTTCTGGTGGTGTTACCAGAATGGGAAGAACATTGAGCTCTCTTGCCCTGTTGATATAAAACTCCATGTTTTCTTTAAATCTTGAGTCTCTGAGAGCTCTTCTGAGTGTTTCATCATCACCGTCAATGTCGCCGTCGTCATCATAATCTGCCTCAGGGGCAAGGCGATTTTCATTACCGCTTCCAAACTGGATAAGGAGAATACCCCCACCTGCTTCCACTATTATCTCTTTAGTAGATATCCAGTTACGATCAATGCCGAGATCTGCATCAGCGGGTTCAGTTAAGAATTCCTCAGTGCTTGCTCCCTGGCGTGCCTTATTAATGCTGTTTTCCGGGTGCTTCATATATAAACCAAGCCCATCTCCCCACCCTTGTTGTTTGCTTTCGGGATTATCATCGCCACATGTCATTCCTGCACCATCGGGTGGGTCAGCCAGTAGATAAGGTGTTGCGTGACGATGAACAGTAGAGTCCCCTATGATGAAGATTTTTTGATTTGTATCAATGCTCGATAAAAGCAATAGCTGATATACAGGAAGAAGGGTCTCAGTGCCTGATGCTGTTACAGGGAGGATCACAAGAATAAAAGGTAATACCCCACAAGAGGGTATAAATACCTTCATTAAATTCGTTACAAAAAAACAAGAAAATATTCTGTAGTATGTTAATATTATTATTGATATTTTGTCTCTACGCATTTTGTTCATCACTTTGTCTCTGGATTTGTTTTATGAATGTATCGAGTAGTTCTCAGTGTCCCAGTTTATGATTCTTCAAGCGGATATTTTGTCTGCATATTCCATACTATAGACCGTAATATTTTTATAAAAGTAAGGTTTTGGTAAATTTGATGGATTCGTAAAAAGTCCCAGTTCCGATATTCCCGGAAACTACCCCGGACAAGCCCGCGGTAGTTTCCGAGAATGACGGGATAGCGAAAAGTTTGAGTTTTTACGAGTCCATCAAATTTTCGGCAAGAGAGGTGAAAAAATAGCAACACTTTTGAAGTAACAGCCTGCTTGAGAGTTGGAAATGTCGTTGGGGAATAGTTAGTGTCTGTCCAGAAAGGAGAATTTTCGGAGTCTTTAGTTTGCCATATCCCGATCAAAAGCAGTTCGGAAATCAAAACTGCTTGGGTTCTGGAAAACACGAAGGCCGAAGTAGGGAAGAGCAGCAAGGAGGTGGTCAAAGATATCAGCCTGGATTGCTTCATAGTGAGCCCACACCTGATCTTTACTGAAAACATAAATTTCCAGCGGCAGTCCGGTTTCAGTGGGGGTTAGCTGGCGGACCAGGAAGGTCATGTTTGGGTGGATTTGCGGATGTTGATGCAGATATTCCTGGACGTAGGCCCTGAAAATACCGATATTCGTCTGGCATCTGCCGTTCATAACAATATCATCGTTCATCTCATGGCGTATGTTGTAGGCTTCAATTTCTTTTTGTTTGGGCCGTAGATAACGTTCGAGGATTTTGACTTTTTCCAGTTCTTCGATCTCTTTCCCGGATATAAAATGGATTGTGCTGAGATCGATGTTAATGGCACGTTTAATTCTTCTGCCTCCGGATTCAGTCATTCCCCGCCAGTTTTTAAATGAATTGGCGATGAGTGCGTAGGTGGGAATGGTGGTAACAGTTTTGTCCCAGTTCTGTACCCGAACACAGTGGATGGAAATATCAATGACATCTCCGTCTGCTCCGTACTGCTTCATTTCAATCCAGTCTCCAACACGAACCATATCCGTTGTAGCCAGTTGGATATTGGCCACAAATCCCAGCAGCGTATCTTTGAAAACTAAAAGAAATATCGCGGTCAGTCCGCCAAGCAGACTGAGCAGACCCCAGGGAGAGCGGCCCGTGAAAATTGCAATGAGAAAGATGCCACAGAATAGATAGGAAACAATGCGTGCTGCATCAGTATAGCCGCGGATGGCACCGCTATGTCGTTTGGAAACTTTTATGTAAATAGAATTGATTGAACTGAGCAGGGCGCTGATGCTGAGCGTAGCCACAATTACAACTCCAGCAAGGAGCACTCGGGACAAAAATATGGAAAGTGTGGAGTTGTCCTGAAGGAGAAGATCCTGAGCAATATGGATAACTGACAGGGGAACGAACCAGCTGAGTTTGTGGAACAATCTGTGCTCAATGAGAGGATCATCCCAATGCAGGCGATTTTTGTGGATAATATTGACCACAAGTGGCAGTACAGTTCGGCGCACAACCCAGATGGCCAATAGAGCCAGAGTGAGAATCCCCAGTACGATAAGAGTCATTGCAGAAATTTCAGCAATGTTTTTTTGTAGTCCGAGCTGAACAAGCAGAGAGGTCAGGGTGGTCAGGCTGTTTTCATTCATCGGCAGGCTCCTGTTTTGATATGTTCATATTCACTGTGAAGGAGATCGCATTGCAGCCATCCGTCAAGTATTGGTGAGCCGGTTCCAAGGATCAGTTTACAGGCTTCCGCTACCTGAAGAGAGGCGATAAGGGAGACTGTCATGGGGAGTACATGGGGCGGCAGACTGTTCTCTGTTGTTTGATGGTAGAGTGTGTCGATAAGGCTGTTTGCTGATTGCTCAATAGTGACCTGTCCGTACCATTCTCTTACAGCTCCATGAATCATGGGAATGGAATGTTTTCGGCAGAGTGCGGATAGCTCCTTTCTGGCTGTTGTTGAATCGAGCGCATCAATGACAATCTCTGCAGTAGTGATGGAAAGCGTATTAAACCGGCTGACATGAAGGCTGGTTTCCAGTACGGGATTAATCTTTTGTAATTCACGACTCACAATGTCCACTTTATTGCAGCCAAGGGTTTCAGTGGTGCAGAAAATCTGACGGTTCAGGTTTGATTCGGAAAAGACATCAGGGTCTGTGAGAATGAGGTGGCCAATGCCCAGTCTGGCCAGGAGTTCAGCGGTTCTGCCACCAAGGCCGCCGCAGCCGATGATTGCCACTTTGGTCTGGAAGAGTTTGAGCTGCTCACTGCAGCTGAGTCCGTTGCGCTGGAAACGTGCAGGGAGAATGGAATAACTGAGGGCAATTGTTTCAATATCGCGCAGGGAGCAGTCAAAGGTTTCGGCTGTTTTTTGTAATTCATCCAGACCAATATACGTCCCCTTTGCCTGCTTTTTAAGAAGAGCCAGGACTGCTTTCTGGTCAACCACCACCGATTACCGGAAATATGGCATAGATATCACCTTCCTGAAGCACGGTATCAAATTTACAGTGGCGTGAGTTGAGCATGAGTACACCAACCTCTTCACGATCGATGTTTAGATCATCAATCACCTGCCCTGCGGTGGTGTCTGTGGGGAGCTCTTTATCTTCCTTGATGAAACGGCCCTCACGAAAGAAGGCAAAGAGCTTGACTTGAACCTGCATGGAAAAAAAGGATCAGAAGTTCCAGAAGGTATCGATTTCTTCACCGCTGAAATCCCACACTGCGTTGTGAGGCGGAACAGGTTCTGTTTCAAAGAACTCGGGCAGTCTGTCATCCAGATTAGTAAAGCCGGCAGCTATATTAAAGGCATGCTCGGTTTTTAAAATGCTCATACCAAGATTTGTTACATCATCAGCTGTGAGGTTGATGCCGAAGCGGGCATTCAGCATATCAACAAGTGCCGGCAGGCAGGTTTCGTCATCGAGTGCAGCAAAGGCGATGAAGAGACACATGCCGGTTGAGTCAATGGCCGCTGTTGCAATCTGCAGACCTCGGGAAAGCTCCACCATACCTTCTTTTGAAAGAGGATCAGCAGATCCACCCACGCCCAGGATTTCCGTGGCAATGGTATAACCCATGGTATGGTCGGCGCCTTGAGTAGAGGTGGCATAAGTGATACCGATTCCTTTGATGGCGCGGGGATCGTAAGCCGGGATTGCCTGGTTTTTCACAACAGGTACTCGTGTTACACCGTATGTTCTGCCAACGCTTCCTGCACCGTTTCCGATTACGCGGCCAAGGGCTGTACCTTTTGCGATTTCTTCCTTCATGATACGGATCATTTCATTGGAGTCACCAAAATCAAGCACTCCGCCTTCCATGGCCACACCAAAAGCCACTGCGGTTTCAATGGTGTCTATGCCGATATCGTCAAGAATATGATCCATTTCAGCAATCTGGTCGAGATTATCCACTGTACAGTCTGCGCCCATTGCCCAGATGGACTCATATTCAATGCCTGAGGTTTTGTAGTTTCCTTTCAGGTCATTGTAGATCTGGGAACATTGGATGACACAACCTTTATGACAGCCATGTTTGGGCTTGCCTCCACGCTCTACAATGAGGTCGTGCATGGTTTCACCAGAGATCTGCTCATGGCCTTCAAACTGTCCTGCTGTGAAGTTTTTGGTTGGCAGGCCACCCGCTTCGTTAATGATATTCACCAGAACATTGGTGCCATAGGTTCCAAGGGCCTGGCTTACAGGATGGTCAACCAGAGCTTTGGTGAAGGTTTTGTTTGCGGCTTTGAATGCATCCATGTCAGAAATTTCAACTTTGGCATCACCGGCATCGAGCGCAATAAATTTGATCTTTTTGGAGCCCATAACAGCTCCGAGACCACCGCGTCCAAGAGAACGTACATGGCTGTCAGGGTCTTTTACTGAGATATTGGCCGCACTCATCAGCATCTCGCCGCCCTGG
Source organism: Desulfocapsa sp. (assembly GCA_029932055.1). Taxonomy (GTDB): domain Bacteria; phylum Desulfobacterota; class Desulfobulbia; order Desulfobulbales; family Desulfocapsaceae; genus Desulfocapsa. The sequence goes on along the minus strand of JAOZQU010000190.1, from coordinate 952 downwards.
CCAATGGAAAGAATACCGATTTTATCAGAGAATCGTTTTTCAACACTCTCCACCACGGCAAAGTTTCCTTTACCTATCAACTCTTCTTCTTTGCTAATGGTAACCCCATCTGGAGTGAGGCTAAGGGAATACCAGCTGTCGTCTTGAGGTTGCCCTTCAATGATGAGGGCTTTGCAGCCCATTTTAGCAAGCTTCTGCGCAGATGTGCCGCCTGAATTTGATTCTTTGATGGTACCTGTGAGCGGGCTCTTGGCTCCAGCTGAAATACGGCCTGAGTTGGCAGCAGCAGTTCCGGACAAAAGACCTGGGGCAAAAATCAGTTTATTGTTGGGTCCCAGGGGATGGGAGGTGGGAGGAACTTCAGCTGCCACAATGGTGGACGTGAGACCACGACCACCGTGACCAGCCCAATCTGCCGGAACATCTTCAATGGAAGTGGAAAGGTCTGTCATGTTCACGCGAAATATTTTGTCAGCCATGGTATCTCCTCTGGATGGATTAATGATAAAAATTTATGATCTCAACAGTATATAAATTCTCCTGTAAAAAGAGCAAGAAGAATTCGTAACTATTCAGGAGCGCCCCATAGTATTTGACTTTTGTTCCTGCTGTGAGTATTTTAGGAACACTACCAGGAGGTGGATGATGCCAAAAACCAGAATAAATATAAGCTTGGATCAAGATCTTGCTGATTTCGCCAAGGTCTTTGCCGCAGAAAATCGTACTTCTGTTGCAGATATTGTGACACAGTATCTTTTAACCCTAAAACGCCGGATAGAGGGGCAAGATAGTGAACGTATTCTTTCTCATCCCGCTTTTCAAGAGGCAATGGAAGTGGCACAGAAAAAATTACAAGATGGCTCTACAGAATGGTATTCTTATGATGAAGTGTTTAATAACTGATGGAGATACAATTTGAAAAGGCCTTTCTCAAGGCTTTGAAAACACATGC
>JAOZQU010000024.1 GCA_029932055.1 Desulfocapsa sp. | reverse complement strand
GATGTCTATCCTTTCCGCATATATTTCTGGAAACTGGAGCGAAATCGATACTACCGCAGGGAAGACATGAAGTAGCTATCACCTTCTAAGTAACAAAAGGTGAATATTATATAAAATCAAGACGTTGACCTTTTTGTTACTTTTAAAATAAATGCCGGAATTTTCACCCCGGTTGCCTTGCTGAATAGTTACAATCAAAGAAACAAAGTTTTTAAAGAATCCAGATCTTCATCAACTTCCATCACCAGGATCTGGGCCAGGGCGTTAAGGGTGACAATGGCATTTTTATCGGCATCCATTTCAGATGTCATGTTAATTCGTTTTAAGATACCCTCATTAACCTGCTGAACCTCACTGTAATGATCCTGTATCCGGTGCATGAAAAAGTCGCAATTTTCCCCATCCTGATGAGAAAAGTACTGGCGCAGGAGATACGCAGATACAGAGCGATACATTGATTCCTCAACAGTTGCAAAAGGAAGATGAAAGCAGGCCATGGGTTTCAGGATAGACATGGACGGACAACCACTGGTTGCCATGATGATCCCCATAATTGAAGCCAGTCCTTCCTGAACAGTGGTCTCTTTGCTGCATGTTCTTGCCGCTGAGATGCACGAGACAAGGCATGCTTTGTGAGAGGCCGTATCTTTAAAGGCAAAAACCAGGTCGGCAATGTTTGCCGAAATCGGACAGTAATCTTGCTGGGAAATATCGAGCAGACAGCACTCACACCGGGCAACACCAAGCAGTGCCCAATCCGGAGGAGTACTACTGGAAGATTTGTACTCAAACGTTGTCGGATCCAGCTGGATGAGGAAACGTTTTTTGCTGCCGTCGGGGAAATCGAAACAGTAGTTAAAGGTGGTTTCTGTCATGGTGTATCGGTCTGTTGTGAAATTTGTGTCTGTTGTTCACTGATTCAATAAAACATAACGTAGCACAAATTAAAAATTATACCATTTTTTCTTTGGCGAAAAGAGAGATACTCTGTTTCTTCCTGCTTCTTTTGCATCATAGAGCGCATCATCAGCCTGTTTGATGAGGTTACTTTTTGAAAAAGTATCATCGGTTACAGGGGTGCCTGTAGAGACGCCAAAACTTGCTGTAATATGATAATCTTCTGTTGCATCTGCATAGATTTTGTCATCCACAGCCTTTCGTAGTTTCTCTGCTACTATCAGGGCATCTTCCGCAGAAGTATCCGGAAGGATAACGGTAAACTCTTCGCCACCATATCTAGCAAGGGTATCATACTTACGTATCTCCTGCTTTAGCGTTGCACTGAATTCTTTAAGGATGAAATCTCCAACCTGATGGCCATATGTGTCATTGAATTTTTTGAAAAAATCGATGTCTATTAACAGCAGTGAAATTTGTGTTTCATTGCGTAATGCCCGGCTGATTTCATTGTCAAGACTGTTTTGAAAATAGCGATGATTGTATATTTCAGTAAGGCCATCAATGTTGGCAAGATTGTTGAGGATTTTGTTTTTTTCTTCAAGTTCGCAGGTTAAATCTTCAAGTTTAATTTTGGCTTTGATGAGCTCCTGGTTCATCTGGTCAAAGTCAAGATTCATCAGGCTTAGGCGGATATTTGCTTCCTGGAGAATTTCTTGAATGGATTTGGTTTTTTTGATGCGGAGACCAAAATATTTACCTGCCTCATCTACCTGGATATGAACCTCACTGAGGATATGTTCAAGATCGGTATTGCTTAATCCCAGAAGATTTTTTGCTTCTCTACGAAAACGTTTATGAAATTCTTCAGGCTTTTCTGAATAAAGAATGGCGATGAGAATATCGGAAAGATAAGATGCTTTGCAGGTGACTGCAATATTATCATTTCCCCCTCTATACTCCAATGGATCATGGTGGTAACGAATTGGAAGAAGCAGCACTTCGGGAAAGCCCCAGTTTTTTGCAACCTCATAGCCGATGGTCGGATGGGATGTGCCGAATTTGTCTTCTTCTGCATTCAGGGCATCATACTGGCCTTCTGTAATTTGGCCCAGTACTTCCTCGTATTCTTCCGGGAAGGTTCTGGCCAGAATTAATTCCCCAAGGTTTTGTAATAGTCCACAAATAAAGATTTCTTCAGTATTTGCTCCTTGAACCCTTTCAAGTATAAGCTTTGAAGCCACTGCCCGGGCAAGGGAGTCCTTCCAGAATTTTTCAAAATCAAAATGAATTTTTTGTTTTCCCCCTTTCATACTGAGGAATGAAAATGAGAGAACCAGACTCCTTACTGCATTGATTCCAAGGATGGATACTGCCTGATTTATGGAACTGATCTGCTGAGCAAAGCTGTAAAAAGAGGAGTTGGCGACTTTGAGGATTTTTGCGGACAATGCAGTGTCTTTTGAGACCAGATTTGCAATGTCTGAAAGAGTTGTGTCTTCCCTTGCTGTCAGAGTTATGATTTTGGAGGCTACAGTGGGAAGGGTGGGAAGTTCATCGGAACTGAGTACTGCGGCAAGAGTTTTTTTCTGATTCATATGCAACCCTTATCTGTTGTGGAGTGTATGATAAGAAAATTAAAATGCTTCAGAAAAAGTATATCTTTTTATATTGATGAATATCAAGGAAAGTTAAAAAAAAAGTTAAACCGGATCGCCATTTTCAGGATATGTACAGAGTTGCCCGCAGTAGTTATGGAATGAGAGTTTTTTTCCCCTTGAGACAATGTAATCAGGAGTCAGTGGGATTTTTCCCTTCCCGTCAGGCGCATCGAGCGCAAAAGTGGGGATAGCCATTCCTGAAATAGTACCGATCAGCCGGCGCATGATTTTGATTCCGCAACTGGTGTGTGTACGGAAATGATTGCTTCCTTTGGTCAAGTCTCCCTGGAAAAGATAATATGGTTTTACCCTCATACGAAGAAGGCCTAAAAAGAGTGCTTTCAAGGTTTCCGCATTATCATTCACTCCTTTCAGGAGAACAGTCTGACAGCCTAGTGGAATACCTGCATCAGCAAGAAGTGTGCAGGCTTTAGCTGCTTCAGGGGTAAGTTCATTTGGATGGTTGAAATGTGTGTTAATGTAGAGCGGATGGTGCTTTTTAAGTATGTTTACAAGCTGTTTTGTCACTCGCATGGGAAGAGTGCAGGGTACTCGTGTACCAATTCTAATCACTTCAAGGCTTGGGATGGAACGAAGACGGGTGAGCAGAGAATCCAGCTTTTTATCTGAGAGCAGCAGTGGATCACCTCCTGATATGAGTACTTCCCGGATTTGTTGATTCCGGCGGATGTAATTGATGCCGTTTTCAATACTTTCTTCGGTGATCTGCATCATCGCTGTTCCGACTTTTCGTTTTCTGGTGCAAAACCTGCAATACATTGCACATTCATTTGCAACAAGAAGCAGAACCCGGTCAGGATATTTATGAACCAGATTGGGAACAGGGCTGAGTTTTTCTTCAGCCAGAGGATCGGGTATACATATGGAATCATTCACCTCCATGGGGTCGGGAACAGCCTGCTTCCAGAGAGGGTCATTTACGGACTTGATGAGGCTTAAATAATATGCGTTTATTCGCATTGGAAAGCTTGCACAAGCAGGTTCTAATGCGCTACAATCAAAATCGAAATGGCGTGCAAGTGTGGCGGGATTGTTCACAGAGTTTTGCAGAATTTTTTTCCAGTGTGTCATGGGGACATATTATGGAGGATTGCCAGCCAAAAGTCAATTTCCCAATGTAAGTATACAGTGGGCGAGGTTCAAGGGATGTCTGAAAATCAATATGGTTTCAAATACGATGAATATGGCAATACCAGAGAAATACTGGTTTATGCCAGTGGCACTAGTGTGCACAGTGTCAGTTATGTAAATAAAGGTACAGCCTTTAATCTTGCCGAAAGAAAACGGCTGGGACTTGAAGCTACTTTGCCTCCGGCTGTCAGGAGTATGGAGCATCAGGTAGAAAATTCTCTTATCAAGGTAAATTCTAAAGAAAGTCCCATAGAAAAATTTATCTATTTACGTTCCCTTTTCGATCGGAATGTGGCACTTGCCCATGCAACTATCAAAAGTGATATAGAGCATCTGATGGGAATTATTTATACCCCTACAGTGGGGCTCGCTGTTCAGCAGTATTCATCCATGTTTCGTCAGGCTAACGGGCTTCATTTTTATCCGGGCAATATTGATCAGGCAGAGGATGTCCTGCGTCGTTATCTTCATAGAAATATCAGAGTTGCAGTGGTTACGGATAATCAGGGGATTCTGGGCATTGGAGATCAGGGTGCCGGTGGAATTGCCATCTGTCTTGGTAAACTGATGCTCTATACACAAGGGGCCGGCGTTGCTCCCTGGCATTGCCTGCCGATTTCACTTGATGTTGGAACTAATAATGAAGCCCTGCTGGAAGATAATGATTATCTGGGCTGGCGCCATCATCGTTTAACCGGAGATGAATACCTTGAGTTCATAGGACGCTTTGCCCATGCGTTCAGGAATGTTTTTCCCAATGCTTTGTGTCAATGGGAGGATTTTTCCAAACAAAACGCTTTTGCTATCCGCGACACGTATCTCCATGATCTGATATCTTTTAATGATGATATCCAGGGCACAGGAGCTGTCACTCTGGCCGGAATTTTGACTGCCATGCGGATCAAACTGGAAAAATTGGAAGATCAGATTTTTCTGGTACATGGCGCCGGTGCCGGTGGTGTTGGTGTGGCGGAGCAGATTGGTATTGCCTTGGTCGAGGCAGGTTTGACTGAAGAAGAAGCAAGGGATAAAATTTTCACCCTTGATTCCAAGGGAGTTGTTACAAGTGATCGCGATATTGAAGAGTACAAACTGAAATTTTCAAAGGACAAAGAAAAATTTCCATGGCTTCAGGATTCTGCAAATCTATCTCTTCTTGAAGCAGTGAAACATGCTGGTGTTACCGTGCTCATCGGCACATCAGGGCAGGGGGGATGCTTTACCCAGGAAGTGGTGGAAGCTGTTGCAGTAAACACTGACCGGCCTGTAATTATGCCACTTTCCAACCCCACTTCCATGACGGAAGCCCTGCCTGAGGATATTTATCGCTGGACCGATGGCAAGGCCCTTGTGGCAACGGGAAGCCCCTTTGATCCTGTAACACATAATGGTGCGACGCATCATATTGCTCAGTGCAATAATGTATTTGTTTTTCCGGGTGTCGGGCTTGGTGTTTTAGGCTCAGGTGCCAGGGAAGTAATGCCGGAATTTTTCACTGCCGCTGCCCACGCTGTTTCATCCTGTGTGTCCAAGGCGGAAATGGAAGAAGGTTATCTGGTTCCAGCTGTGAAAACTTTGGCAGATGTCAGTGGTAAAGTGGCACTTGCTGTGGCCATGTCTGCAGTGAAACATGGAGTGAGTCGTCCTTGTGTGTTTTCTGATTTTCAGCATGAAGGTGATGAAGCACGTATGAAGGAGTTGCTTCGTAAAATGCGATGGGATCCTGAATATCTTCCCATTGTAGCCATGTAGGAATAATGATTTCAGGCTGCTGTGTCTCTTGATGAGGCAGCAGCCTGATCTGTTCGTTTACATTTTGGTTACATCGCGGTGTAACAAACTATCCTGTCTGTTTTTTTCTGAATTACTTCCTTCCTGTAGTTTTGCCTCACGTTTAAGACTATTATAAGAGTGCTCAATCGTTTGATCGTCGGGTTCCTGCTGTATCAGAGGAGAAAACAGGAATGTCTACCAGGCCTATATCGATTTTTTTGAACTATAAACTAAAAAAACTTGATATGAGACTTGAAAAAAATTGAAAAACCTATTAATTTGACTCTTTCGTTACCCTTGATAGTCTCGCGGATACAGGGTTTTTTAATTGAAGGTTCTTTCAGAGTTGTTCTGATCCATCTCTTTGCTTTCTTTTGAGATTTTGAGAACAGCTCGTCCCACAGCCAACCAAACGATGTTACAATAATATTGCGAGTAACATCGGACATCAGAAATAATTGAGGAAACATTAATGACGGCAAAGCTTATAAGCGGTATCGAGATAGCAAAGGAAATTCGTGAAGAATTAACAGCAGAGGTTGCTGAGCTCAAAGAAAAATATAATATCGTTCCCGGGCTTGTAACCATTCTTGTTGGCGAAGATCCTGCGTCACAATCGTATGTTGCCGCTAAAAACAAGACTGCCCATGCACTCGGTATTCACTCAGAGCAGGTAACACTTGATCCGGATACCAGTGAAGAAGATCTGCTGGCTCTTGTTGATAAGTATAACAAGGATCCTAAAATAAACGGTATTCTTGTGCAGTTGCCTTTGCCGAAACATATTAATGAGGCCAACATCCTGTATGCCATTGATCCTGATAAAGATGTGGATGGTTTCCATCCTGTCAATGTCGGCAAGATGGTGCTTGGCGAGAAGTGCTTCCTGCCTTGTACCCCACATGGAATCCTTGAGATGCTCACTAGAAGTGGTGTTGAAACCAGTGGTGCAGAGGTTGTTATAATTGGAAGATCAAATATTGTTGGTAAACCCATTGCCAACCTGATGCTCCAGAAACGTGACGGTGGAAATGCCACCATTACACTCTGTCATACAAGAACCAAAGATATGGCTGCGCATTGCAGACGTGCTGATATTATCATTGCAGCTGTTGGTGTACCTAAAATGGTCACCGCTGATATGGTAAAAGAAGGCGCCGCAATTATTGATGTTGGTGTGAATCGAATTGGTAAGGCAAGCAACGGAAAGGCAATTCTTGCCGGTGATGTTGATTTTGATGCTGTGAAAGAAATAGCATCCTGTATCACTCCGGTTCCTGGTGGTGTCGGCCCTATGACCATCACCATGTTGATGAAAAACACAGTGCAGGCAGCCAAGATGGCAGCCAACTTGATCTAATATAAAAATATATTGAGCGTTTAAGGCGGTGTTGTAAATCGCTTATCATTGTTTCGGAGGTTAATTATGAGCAACAGCAAAGGTGGATGTGACTCTTGTAACGATATTACCAATGCTTCAACTATAGATCTGCTTAATCAGGATCTGGCAAAACAGGTACGAACTGCCTATGATCGTATTGAGGATCGAGGCGTTTCAGCCTGTCTGTTTGGATCAGGTGGCACCTGCTGCCGTATCTGTAATATGGGCCCCTGTCAGATCATTGATGGCGTTGAGCAGATGATTGGTATCTGTGGAGCTACTGCAGCGACTGTTGTAGCCAGAAACTTTGCCCGTCTTGTGGCTGCTGGAACCGCAGCGCACACAGACCATGCCCGTGAAATGGTCATGGGATTCATCGAGACTGCCAAAGGAAAAACTCCCCATGAAATCCAGGATGAGGAAAAACTTCATGCCATGGCAGAAGTTTTCGGAATAGAGATTGAGGGCAGAGAAAAAAATGAAATTGCCCTTGAACTTGGTGAAAAGGCTCTTGCCGAATTTGGGCAACAGTCAGGTACACTTTCCATGCTCAAACGTGCTCCTGAAAAACAGCAGCAGATTTGGAAAGAAAAAGGAGTGGAGCCCAGAGGTATTGATCGCGAGGTTGTTGAAACCATGCATCGTACCCATATGGGTGTTGATCAGGAATATAAAAATATCATGAAGCAGGCTGCACGCTGTTCCCTTGCTGATGGCTGGGGTGCTTCCATGCTTTCCACTGAGCTCACTGATATCATGTTTGGTACTCCGGTTCCAAGACGTGCTATGATTGATCTCGGAGTCCTGAAAGAAGATCATGTAAATGTAACTGTTCATGGACATGAGCCGCTTCTTGCCGAGTCTCTCTGTATGGCTGCTGAAGATCCCGAAATATTGGCTCTTATTAAGAAAGTTGGAGCTAAAGGTCTCAATCTTGCCGGTGTCTGCTGTACAGGTAATGAGATTCTCATGCGTCGTGGAATTTCGGTTGCCGGATCTTTTATCAATCAGGAAATGGTTCTTGCCACCGGCGCAGTTGAGGCCATGGTTGTGGACGTACAGTGTGTCATGCAGTCAGTGGCTCAGGTGGTCAAGGGCAAACATACAGACATTATCACCACCAACTACCGGGCGAAAATGCCTGATGCCATTCACATGCAGTTTGAGGAAGATGACGCTATGGGCTCAGCCAAGCGTATTCTTGCCCATGCCATTGGCAATTATAAAAAACGTGGTGAATGTTATATCCCGAAAGATAAGAAATTTGATATTGTTGTCGGGTTCAGCCATGAGACTATCAACTATATGCTTGGTGGACGTTTCCGTAAAAGTTATCGTCCATTGAACGATAATATCATCAATGGCCGTATCAAAGGAATTGGCGCTCTCGTTGGTTGTGAGCATTACAAGTACAGTGACGACGTCCACTACAAAATTGCAGTGGAACTCCTCAAAAATAATGTTCTTGTTCTTGCCACCGGTTGTGCTGCCCAGGCACTTGGCCGTCGTGGACTGATGAGACCTGAGGCTGCTGCCGAGTATTGTGGTGAGGGCCTTGCTGAAGTTTGTGAGACCGTGGGGATGCCACCGGTTCTTCACGTGGGTTCCTGTGTTGATAACAGCAGACTGCTTATTGCACTCACTGCAATGGTTAAAGAAGGCGGTCTTGGAGATGATATCTCTGAGCTTCCAGCCTGTGGTACTGCACCTCTGTGGATGAGTGAAAAGGCTGTTGCCATTGGACAGTATTTTGTTACATCCGGCGCCCATGTTATTTTCCAGAATCTTCCTGTAACCGGATCCAAAGAGATGAATGATTTCATCACCGATGGAATGAAGGAAGAGTATGGAGCATGCTGGGATTATGAAGAAGATCCCATTAAACTTGCTCAGAAGATGATCAAAGCCATTGATGGCAAGCGTGATGCTCTTGGAATTAACAAGAAGCAGGATCGTGTGCTCTTTGATATGGAGATGCGTCGTGATCTTGATGCCGGGGCAACCGGTCAAGGTGTCGCGGGTATGGGTTGTGGCCATAAATAGTTGTTTTTTATTCAATCACTATTCTTGAATACGAGTGGTAGATCTGTTTAATCAGACTGCTGTTTAAAAGATAGGTTTTGGCAGAAGGAGTCTAGCCGATGAAGTCGGGCAGTAATCTAGAAACACTATTAAAAGAGGGGACATTCGTTGTAACAGGCGAACTTGGACCTCCCAAAAATGGAAATCCTGAGGTAGTACGTGAAAAAGCGCAGCTACTGAAAGGCAATGTGGATGCAGTTAATATTACCGACTGTCAGACTGCGATTGTTCGTATGTCATCCATTGCCGCTGGACTTATTGCAAAGGAAGAAGGGCTGGAGCCTGTTATTCAGATGACCTGTCGTGATCGTAACAGGATCGGCATGCAGTCTGATATACTTGGTGCATCTGCCCTTGGTTTGAAAAACCTCCTCTGTCTCACTGGTGATCATCAGAAGTTTGGTAACCATCCCGGATCAAAGGGCGTCTTTGACATGGATTCCATCCAGATGCTCGGAATGATGAAGGGAATGCGTGATGATAGGGTTTTTCAGTGCGGTGAAGAGATTAAAAGTCACGAACCTAAGCTGTTTCTAGGTGCTGCTGCCAATCCCTTTGCCTATCCCTTCGAATACCGTGCTGTCCGTCTTGGTAAAAAAGTTGCAGCCGGAGCTGATTTTATTCAGACCCAGATCATTTATAATGTAGAGAAATTTACAGAATTTATGAAAATGGTTCGGGATCTTGGACTCCATGAAAAATGTTATATTCTTGCCGGTGTAACTCCGCCAAAGTCCCTGGGCATGGCACGTTACATGAAGAAATTCGTTCCGGGCATGGATGTCACCGATGACGTTATCCAACGGATGAAAGACGCCAAGGATAAACAGGATGAAGGAATCCAGATTTGTGCCGACATTATCAATGAAGTAAAAGATATTGAAGGTGTTGCAGGCATCCATTGTATGGCCATTGAGTGGGAAAGTGCAGTTCCTGAGATCCTTAACCGGGCTGGACTTCTCCCACGACCTGGTATTACTGAAACTGCTGAAACAACTGAACCTGTTGCAACTGAAGTTGTCAAAGAACAGATTACTGTTCAATCAGTCGACACTGATGCCTTACTTGAAAAAGCAAAAGCCGAGGCTGCACAGATTATTGCTGCTGCAAAAGCCGAGGCTGAGAATCTTAAGCAGAACGCTGGCGCCGCAGGCACAGTTGCCACTGCCACCACAAGTGTAACCACTGACGCGCCCCAGGGTGCGAATGATTCAGGAGAGCATGAAATGAATGAAAAAGAACGGATCATGGCCCTTGATTCTGTGAATCTTGGCCTGGCCGCATTAAAGAAGGCTTATGGATTAACTGATGATCAGTTTGAGGCGTTGTCAAGTTTTGCAGGTGCCCATGCTATTTTGAAGAAAGAGCCGGAAACAAGTGGAGCAGCTCCTGCTACTCCAGCACCTGCAGCAGCGCCTGTCGCCCCTGCTGCTCCAGCTACACCTGTAGTTGATGATTCTGCTGAAAAAGCTAAGGCTGAAGCAAAGGCAAAAGCTGATGCAGAGGCCACAGCCGCTGCCGATGCTAAAGTAAAAGCTGATTCAGAAGCAAAAGCTAAAGCAGACGCTGATGCAAAAGCTGCAGCAGATGCCAAGGCAAAAGATGAGGCTAAAGTAAAAGCTGATGCAGAGGAAAAAGCTGCAGATGAAGTAAAGGCAAAGGCAGAAGCTGACGCTAAAGCCAAGGAAGAGGCTGCTCCTGCTCCTGTTGTTGATAGCGGCGTTGCTGAACTTGCCAAAGAAACTGTTGCCCTTGCCGATCGTTCTACAAAAGTTGCTGCAAACAGTTATGAAACCAAGTACTCAGGTACTATTAGGCCAGTGACAATGGGCAATGATGGCAATGAAAAACTTGTTGGTGGCTCCGCATCAATGCCATTCCAGCTTTTTGAAGGCGACCATCCCCATAAACCACTTATTGCAATGGAAGTTGCAGATGTGAAACCTGATGAATGGCCAGAGACCTTAAGCCAGCATTTCAGTGATGTGTATGATAATCCTGTTGCCTGGGCCGAAAAATGTGTCAAGACCTATGGTGCTGAAGCCATTGCCATAACACTTGGTTCAACTGACCCCAATGGAATGAATCGTTCAGCAGCTGATGCTGCCAAAACTGCCGCTGATGTTATCGCTGCAGTTGATGTCCCTGTCATTGTCTGGGGTTGTGGGAATGCTGACAAAGACACTGAAACCTTACGGGATATTACCTCTGTTATCGGAGATAAAAAAGTTTGTCTCGCACCTCTTGAGGATGCCAACTATAGAACCATTGGCGCCACTGCCATGGCCTTTCAGCATCCAATTGTAGCAGCGTCTCCCATTGATGTAAACCTTGCAAAACAGCTTAATATTCTCCTTGAAAATCTTGGTGTATCCCTTGATACTGTGCTCATGGATCCTTCTATTGGTGCGCTGGGATATGGTATCGAATATACCTACTCCGTAATGGAACGTATCCGGATTGCAGCACTCACTCAGCAGGATGAAAAATTACAGGTACCCATTATCTGTAACCTTGGTTGTGAAGTCTGGAAAGCTAAAGAAACCAAGTTGCCAAGTGACGATATGATTGGTGACCAGGAAACCCGTGGAATTATGATGGAAGCAATCACTGCAAGTTGTATGCTTATGGCAGGCGGCGAGGTGCTGATCATGCGTCATCCTAAAGCCATTGCACTTACTAAAGCGATGGTTGCCGGTCTCATGGACTGATTTTTTCTACCTATTGAATTGAATCATACTAATCAGGCTTAATACAGCTATTACAGGAGTTTAAGATATGTCGAAAATAATTTGTTCAGCTGCCATTCGCGGTGCACAAAAAATTATAGATATGGCGGAGAGCAGCTATGAAGATGCTGTTAAAAAATTTGGAAAAGACAAAGAGGTTTCTTTTCCAAATACTGCTTATTATCTGCCCATTATCTACAGCATGCTTGGAGCAAAAGTTGAGAAACTTGGCGACATGGAAGATATCTTCAAGGAATGCCGCAGCCTCATGCCTCCTGTTGTAACTGGAGATATCTGGCTTCCGTACCTGGCTCCAGCCCTCGATGCCGGTATGGCAACCTTTTTTGCTGAAGAAATGTATGAGTCTATCAGATATCTGAATGAACCTGATTTATACACTGCAACAGAAGATCCCACTGCTGATAATTTCTGGCTGGGTGCTGCTGATGATGTTATTTTTCGTAAACGTGGTGTTGAGTTTGTTGATGGTTCAGCTCCCGGTTTTGCAGCGATTCTTGGAACTCCGAAAGATCCTGAAATGGCCGCTAAAATTGCCCTTGAACTTCAGGAGAAGAATCTCTATATCTTCATGCATGACCAGACGGAGGGCATAAGTCTTCCTGATCAGCTATTAAAGCAGAAACAGCAGGTTGGCTGGGGTACTCGTCTTGTTCCATTTGGTCGTGAATATACCACAGCAGTATTTGCCATTGGTTTTGCCTGTCGTGTGGCTCTGGCCTTTGGTGGTGTCAAGCCTGGCGATTATGCCGGCAACCTGAAATATAATAAAGACCGTACCTTTGCCTTTGTCATGGCTTTTGGTGAGGTCAGTGATGAGTGGTATGCAAATGCTGCCGGAGCCATTAACTGGGGCTTCCCGACCATTTCTGATTGGGATATTCCTGAAGTGCTTCCCACTGGAATCTGTACCTATGAGCATGTTGTCTCTAATGTGCCCCATGATGAAATTGTCCAGAAATCCATTGAGGTTCGCGGACTCAAAGTAAATGTAACTAAAATTGATATACCAATGTCCTTTGGCCCTGCATTTGAAGGAGAGCGAGTTCGTAAGGATGATCTCTTTATGGAATGTGGTGGTGGTCGAACACCTGGTGTTGAAGTTCTTATTTCTAAAGAGATGGACGAGATCGAAGATGGTCTTGTTACACTTGACGGAGTGGATATCTCAGATTTAGAGCGAGGACAGAATGTCCCACTCGGAATCCTTGTGGAAGTTGCAGGGCGTGAAATGCAGTCGGACTTTGAACCAATCCTTGAACGTCAGTTCCATCATCTGATGAACTATATTCAAGGCATCATGCATATGGGGCAGCGTAACATCATGTGGCTCAGGATTGGTACCGCTGCTGTTGAAAAGGGCTTTTCTTTTAAACATCTTGGAAAAGTTCTGCACGGTAAATTGCATCAGGAGTTTGGTGCCATTGTTGATAAAATTCAGGTTAAATTATTTACCACCGAAGAAGGTGTGAAAATGGTTGCTGATCTGGCAACTGCCGTGTACACCGAACGCGATCTTCGTCTTGGCGCAATGACGGATGAGACAGAGGATGTGTTTTACTCATGTACACTGTGTCAGTCATTTGCTCCAAGCCATGTCTGTGTAATTACCCCTGAACGAATCGGTATGTGTGGTGCCTATAACTGGCTTGACGGTAAGGCTTCATTCAATATCAACCCGACTGGTCCTAATCAGCCTATTGAAAAGGGTGAATGTACTGATGAGGATAACGGGTATTATGCTGGAATTACGGAATTTGTTAATCAGGCATCTCGTGGTGCTGTTCCTCAGGTCAGCTGTTACTCTTTGATGAATAATCCTATGACCGCTTGTGGTTGTTTTGAGGCCATTGCTGCCATGCTCCCAACATGTAACGGTATCATGGTTGTTAACCGCGATTATCTTGGTATGACTCCATCTGGAATGAAGTTCACCTCCCTTGCCGGTATGGCAGGTGGTGGTATGCAGACTCCTGGATTTATGGGAGTTAGTAAGCATTACATGACATCCCAAAAACTGTTTAAGGCAGAAGGTGGACTCAAACGTGTTGTCTGGTTGCCTAAAATGCTAAAAGATGAACTCGCTGCCAAGCTTAAAGAAGTTTGCGAGGATATTGGCATGCCAGAACTGTTTGACATGATTGCAACAGAGGAACAGGGAACAACTGAGGAAGAGATTATGGAGTTCTTGAAAGAGAAAGGACATCCTGCCCTAGAAATGGAAACAGCCGTTTAACTGAGCTCATTTTTACGTTTACACTGCAATCAATACAATAAGAAACAAATTTTAATATAACAAAAATCCAATTGTTTAGAGAACTGGAGGAATCACCATGGCTTTAACAGGTATTCAGATCCTTAAGATGCTGCCCAAGAAAAATTGTGGCGAATGTAGCATCCCTACCTGCCTCGCATTTGCTATGAAAGTAGCGGCAGGTCAGGTGGAAATTGATGAATGTCCATACGTCTCTGATGAGGCTAAGGCCACCATTAGCGAGGCTTCTGCTCCACCTATTCGTACCATTAAAATTGGCACAGGTGATGACAGCTTTACCGCAGGTGGTGAGACTTGTATGTATCGCCATGATAAGCGTTTTGAAAATCAGACCGGTATTGCAGTTCTAGTGACCACTGAGATGAGTGATGCTGATGCTGATGGTCGCATTGAACGCTTTAACAAATTTGAGTATGAGCGTGTTGGTGTGATCATGCGTGCTGATCTCATTGCTGTAAAAGATGCAAAGAATGATGAAGCCTCTTTTGTTGCTCTTACTCAAAAGGTACTTGATGGTTCAGCAAGAGCTGCAATTATTCTGATGAGTGATTCTGCTGCAAATCTTGCTGCTGCTGCCAAGGCATGTGGAGACAGGATTCCAATACTCTATGGTGCGACACTTGAGAATGCTGATGAAATGGCAAAACTTTCTGAAACAACTAAGGCTCCTGTTGGTGTGAAAGGCACTAACCTCGACAACTGTGTTGAGATCTCTGAGAAGCTCACTGCAGCAGGACTCAAAGATATGGTCATTGATACTGGTGCCCGTACTCTTCGTGCAGCATTCGAAGATAATGTAGTTGCAAGGCGTGCTGCTGTCACAGCAAAGTTTAAGCCCCTTGGCTTTCCTACCATTACTTTTCCTTGTGATATCACCGATGATCCAATGCTTGAAGCAATGGTTGCGTCAGTACTCATTGCTAAGTATGCGGGTATTATTGTTCTTGCCGATCTTCAAGGCGATCTTCTCTTTCCGCTGTTTCTTGAGAGGATGAACATTTTTACCGATCCGCAGCGGCCAATGGTTGTAACAGAGGATATCTATCCGCTCACAGGTCCTGATGAAAATTCACCTGTTGTTATCACCTGTAACTTCTCACTCACCTACTTTATTGTATCCGGTGAAATAGAAGGTTCCAAGGTACCTACCTGGTTACTTATCAAGGACACTGAAGGTCTCTCAGTTCTTACTGCCTGGGCAGCCGGAAAATTTGGCGCAGATCTCATTGCTCAGTTTGTGAAAAAAGGTGGAATTGAAGACAAGGTTAAACATCGCGATCTTATTATTCCCGGTTATCTTGCGTCTCTTAAAGGTGAGCTTGAAGAAGAGCTTCCTGATTGGAATATTGTTATCGGACCTCGTGAAGCCGGGCATCTACCGGTATTCCTCAAAGAATGGAAACCTTCAAAATAATTACAATTAATGAGCACTGTTACATTAAATATAAACGGTAATGAGATTGTTGCAGAAGAAGGTCTTACCATCCTTGAGGTGGCCAAAAGATCTGACATTGCTATTCCTACCCTCTGTTATATAAAAGGTAAACCGGCTGATAATCCATGCAAAATGTGTGTGGTTGAAGTTGAAGGGCAGGATGATTTAATGCGTTCCTGTGTCACTCTGGCACGTGATGGAATGAGCATTCAGACTGACTCAGAAGCTGTTATCACGCATAGGCAGGAACGCCTTGCTACTCTTTCCGAGACCCATTTCGGTGATTGCAAGGCACCATGCAACCTTACCTGTCCCGGGCAGATTAATGTGCAGGGCTACATTGCTCATGTTTCACGTGGTGAATATGAAGAGGCCTTGCGCCTTGTCATGGAACGTAATCCCGTTCCATTTTCTGTTGGCCGTGTCTGTCCCCGTTTTTGTGAAACCAGGTGTCGCCGCATTTTGATTGATGAGCCGGTATCTATCAATCATCTCAAACGTTTTGTGGCTGACTGGTGCATGACCCATGATATTGATCTCAAGATTTCCAAAGATAAACCAACCGGTAAACGCATTGCTGTTATTGGTGGCGGACCTGCAGGGCTGACTGCAGCATGGTATTTGACCCGTAAGGGGCATGAAGCAACAATTTTTGAGGCAGCTCCAAAACTAGGTGGCGCTCTCCGCTATGGATTTCCCGAATATAAAATTCCAAATGAGATCGTTGATTACGAAGTCAATACAATTCTTCGTATGGGGATAAACATCCGTCTTTCTCAGAAATGGGGAAAGGATTTTAGCCTTCAGGATCTTAAAGGTATGGGCTTTGATGCCATCTTTATTGGTATTGGTGCAACCGTCGATGTTCCATTCGATGTGCCGTGTACTGATAAGGCAAATGTGTATACCGCAACCAAGTTTCTACGCATGATTAATGACGGCAAGGATCTTGATCTTGGTCGTACGGCTGCAGTTATCGGTGGAAATAACATTGCCATGGAAGTTGCCCGTTCGCTTCTTCGTAAAGGGGTTGAACAGGTAACAATTGTTTATCCGCGTGCCCGCCTTGAAATGCCCGCCAATCAGCGTAATGTCAGAGAAGCTGAAAAAGAAGGTGTTCAGTTTCTTCTCATGGCATCCCCTAGTGGACTTTGTGCTGTCCCAGACGAACATAACAGGTTGAAGCTGGATCTTATCAGGATGAAACTTGGTGAGCCTGATAAACGTGGTAAACGTGAGATTCTTCCTATCCCTGAATCAACCAGTTCACTGGGTGTTGATACTGTTGTTTCGTCATTGGGACAAATGTCTGTGGACGGGATGATGACCGGCGGAGAGCTTGAAGAGCAGTTAGCCATTAAACCCAATGGAATGTTTGTCGCCAATCCGAGGAGCGCTGAGACCAGTGTAGAAGGGGTTTTTGCCGGAGGGGATGCAGCAACTGGAAGTAAGTCTGTTATTCAGGCTGTCGTTTCCGCAAGAAGAGCTGCAAACAACATTAATGCCTATGTCATGGATTGTGAAAAAGATCCAGCTGACAATCGGTTTAATTTTACACGTGGAAAAGGCTTTGATGATGTTTCCCTGAAAAATTTTGACGGCATTGGCATTAATCTTCGTGAAAAAATGCCTGAGAGGCCGCCTGAAGTTTCTACCCAGGATTTCGATGAGGTAAAGCTTGGTTTTACCGAGAAAATGGCAAAACGCGAGGCTGATCGTTGCCTGAAATGTGGTTGTACCGCATTTGAACGCTGTGATCTCAAACGTCTGGATATTGACCTGAATGTTAATATCAATAAGACCGGAATGGGAAAGGAGCCGATTTATCCCATTGACACCAGCCATCGTGCCATCACTGTTGACCCCAATAAATGTATCTATTGTGGACGCTGTGAACGTTCATGTGAATATGATGCCCTGGAAGTTCGTGCAGAATCCATAGATGAAAAGGGCAGGCCTGTTGGACTTGTCATTGATTTTAAGGATCACTGTGTCTCATGCGGCAAATGTGTTGATAATTGTTCCACTGGGGCACTGAACAAGAATAATCGTATTGTTCCGATTCAGTCTGAAGAGATTCGAGAAGTGAGAACAACCTGTCCTTACTGTGGCACCGGATGTCAGATGATTTTGAAAATCAAAGGTCACACGCTTATGGAAGTGACTGCAGATCCTGACATGGCACCGAACTATGGAGATCTCTGTGTCAAAGGTCGATTCGGTCACAATTTTATTCAACACCCGGATCGTTTGAAAACCCCGCTTATCCGCAGACACAAAGGTGGCCCCCTTGAGCCGGTTAAATGGGTTGATGCTCTTGACTTTATGGCCCAGGCTTTTTCTTCCATCTTAGGGCAAAAAGGACCAGATGCACTCGCTGGCTTATCTTCAGCCAGATGTACCATCGAAGAAAATTACGCCTTCCAGAAATTCTTTCGCTCCGGGATCGGCACAAATAATATCGACCACTGTGCCAGATACTGACACAGCCCAACCGTGACCGGTCTGGTCACAGTACTTGGTTCTGGAGCAATGACGAATACCATAAACGGTATTCTTGACAGTGATGTTATGCTGGTCATTGGCTCCAACACCACAGAGACCCATCCCATTATTGGGCTCCGTATGCTTGCCGCAGCAAAAAATGGATCGAAACTGATTGTTGCAGATCCACGTCGCATTAAACTCTGTGATTCAGCTGACCATTGGATGCAACAGCGACCCGGTACTGATGGAGCATTAATTAACGCACTGTGTCATGTCATTCTCCGTGATGGTCTTGAAGATAAAGAATATATTGCTGAACGTGCTGAAAATTTTGATGCCTTTAAAGAATCTATTGCTGACTGTACTCCTGAGTTGGCTGAAAAAATAACCGGTGTTTCTGAATCAGTCATTGAAGAAGCTGCCCATACTTTTGCCAAAGGAAAAGCTGCCGGTATCTACTATACAATGGGTATTACCCAGCATACTTCCGGTACTGATAACGTTTATGCGCTGGCAAACCTTGCAGTCATAACCGGTAATCTTGGCAAAGCCGGTGCAGGACTGAATCCGCTTCGTGGTCAGAATAATGTACAAGGGTCAAGTGACATGGGATGTTTGCCGCACTTTTTTCCCGGATATCAAAAATGGGACGATGAAGCCGCAAAAGCTAAATTTGCAGAGCTGTGGGAAACCCCTGTGTCTGACAAATTAGGACTCATGGCCACTGAAATGCCTGATGCCATAAATGAAGGTAAACTTGCTGGTTTATGGATAATGGGTGAAAATCCGATCTTGAGTGATCCCAACAGTGATCACGCACGAAAGGCTTTTGAAAAACTTGATTGTCTTGTCGTTCAGGATATTTTTCTTACAGAAACCGCAGAAATTGCTGATGTTGTATTGCCGGCTGCATCGTTTGCTGAAAAAGATGGTACATTTGCCAATACTGAACGGAAAGTACAACGTGTTCGCAGGGCTGTTCCTCCCCCCGGAGATGCCAGGGACGATTTGTCCATCATCAACATGGTGAGCAATAGAATGCTCGGCAACAGGAAGGGAGGGTTCCAGGGAGCATCTGATCCAATTTATCATACGGTTCCTCCATTTGCCGGTGAAGTTTTTACAGAAATCACAAAATGCTGGGTTGCCATGGCTGGTATGAGTTATGAACGAATTGAGGAACAAGGCTTAGCCTGGCCCTGCCCGGATACAGATCATCCTGGTACGCCAATTCTGCATGAAAATGGATTTCCAAGGGGAAAAGCCTGGTTGTCAGCCGTTACCTGGAATGGTCCGGCAGAACTGCCGGATGAAGAATATCCCTTTGTGTTGACCACAGGCCGGGTGTTGTATCAGTACCATACCGGCACCATGACCAGGCGTTCTGAGGTTTTGGAAGCATCAGCACCTTCTGCTTATGTGGAAATGCATCCTGCAGATGCTGAATCACTCAAAGTGAATGATCAGGAAATGGTGCGGGCTTCATCCCGTCGAGGAAGTATTGATCTTGCGGTACGGATCACAGACCGAGTAAGCAAAGGTCTGGTTTTTGTTCCTTTTCATTACAAGGAAGCATCGGTCAATTTATTGACCAATGATGCCCTTGATCCGAAGTGTAAGATTCCGGAAGCAAAGGTATGTGCCATACAAATTACGAAAATTGATGTTTGAATGTAAAATTCAGTTTTAGTTGTATTGAATTAATAAAAAATATTACGAAAATATTAGCCCGGAGATTGTAATGGGAAAAGCTATAACACAGAGGGAAGGAGCAGTGATGATACTCGGCGGAGGAATCGCCGGTATCCAGGCTGCTCTGGATATGACCGACCTTGGTTATTATGTCTATCTGGTTGAAAAATCACCAGCTGTTGGTGGCGTTATGGCCCAGTTGGACAAGACCTTTCCGACCAATGATTGTTCTCTCTGAATCCTGGCGCCAAAGCTGGTAGAGGCCGGTCGGTCTCCAAATATTGAGATGGTCACCAATGCAGATTTTCTTGCATTGGATGGAAAACCTGGAAATTTCACTGCAAAGCTGAATATTCGGCCGCGCTATATTGATGCTGATGCCTGTACAGCCTGTGGTTTGTGTACCCAGTACTGTCCTAAACATCACTCTGATGCATATAATGAAGGATTGTCTATCACCAGACCGATTCACATTGATTATGCCCAGGCAGTACCTGCAACCTATTATATCGATCCATCGTCATGTATGTTTTTGCAGCATGATACCTGCCAGATCTGTGTTCCTGTCTGTCAGAGTCACGCCATTAATTTTAATCAGAAACCTGAATCTCGTGACCTGAAGGTAGGGGCAGTTATCCTGTCTCCTGGTTTTGGTAAAATTGCCCCTGAGACCTTGGAGAAATATTCCTACGGCAAGCATCCTGATATCGTTACCGCCTATGAATATGAGCGGATGACCACAGCTTCAGGACCTTTCCTTGGTGAGATTAAATGCTTCTCTGATGGTCGTCATCCCAAGTCCATGGCATTTATTCAATGCGTTGGCTCCAGGGATCTTGGCTGTGACAACGGTTACTGCTCTTCAGTCTGTTGTATGTATGCAATCAAAGAAGCACTGGTAACCAAAGAGCATGATCCGGAAGTTGATATCACTATCTACTATATGGATATCCGTACCCAGGGTAAAGATTTTGATGCAGCTCGCGAGCGTGCCGAAGCCATTGGCATTAAATTTGTTCGTGCAAAAGTGGCTGACGTCACCCCCTGGGAAAATCATTTGAAACTGACCTATTCAACACTGGATGGTCAGCATAAATTTGATTCCCATGACATGGTTATTCTTTCTGTTGGTTTGGAATCTCCCAAAGATGCACAGAAGATTTCCGATATCACCGGGATTGAACTCAATAAATACGATTTCTGCAAGACTGAAACATTTGCCCCATTGGAAACCTCCCAGGATGGTATCGTTGTTGCCGGTGCCTTTCAAGGCCCGAAAGATATTCCCGAATCCGTAACCCAGTCTTCAGGTGCTGCAATTTTAGCCTCCACTGTCATGAAAAAACAGCGGGGTAAGGGAACAGTAAATAAAGAATATCCTGATGAACTTTCAGTTACTGATGACGATGAAGTACGCATTGGTGTATTCGTCTGTCATTGCGGAATTAATATCAGTTCTGTTGTTGATTGTCCTGATGTGGCAAAAGATGCCGGCACCATGGAAAATGTCACCTACTATACTGAAAATCTCTATTCCTGTTCCCAGGATGCCCAGGAGCAGATTAAAAACACCATTAAAAAAGAAAAGCTGAATCGTGTTGTTATTGCTGCCTGTTCTCCCAGAACCCATGAGCCTCTTTTTCAGGAAACCCTGAAAGATGCAGGCCTGAACAGGAATCTCTTTGAGATGGTTAATATCCGTGACCAGTGTTCCTGGGTTCATGCTAATGAACCGGTAGCTGCCACAGCAAAATCCAAAGATCTTGTCCGCATGGCTGTGTCAAAAGCCGCACGTATTCAGCCGTTGCCTGAACAGACTGTGCCTGTAATTCCAAAGGCTTTAATTCTTGGTGGAGGAGTTGCTGGAATGACAGCTGCACTTTCCATTGCTGATCAGGGATTTCATTCAGTTCTTGTAGAACAGTCTTCTGGTATTGGCGGTAATTTACAGAATCTGAAAAATACCCTTGCCGGTGATACTGTCGTTAATCATTTAAAGACTCTCACGGCAAAGGTGAAAAAATCATCTAATATTGATGTGGTCACAGATGCCAGGCTTGCTCAGACCTCCGGATTTATCGGAAATTTCAGTTCAGTAATTGAGAGCGGGAAAGGGACAAGCAAGAAAGAGCAGACTTATGATCACGGTGTCATTGTTGTGGCAACCGGCGGTCATGAGCATCGTCCTGATAAGTATCAGCTTGGTAAATCCAAGAAAGTTATGACCCAGCAGGAGCTAGAAACAAAACTTGCCGGACGTGCCAAAAATCGTGCACCTGATTCCATTGTTATGATTCAGTGTGCAGGGTCGCGTGGCGATGACCTGACATACTGTTCCAAGGTGTGCTGTAATCATGCAATGAAAAATATCCTGAAGATAAAGGAAATCAATCCTGAATCTCAGATCATTGTTCTGTATCGTGATATTCGAACCTATGGCTTTGCTGAAGATGCATACCTTGAGGCAAGAAAAAAAGGCGTGATTTTTATTCCTTATGATGTAGATCGCAAACCAGAGGTGAGTTCAAAAGGTACTAAAGTTCAGGTGGACTTTTTTGATTCCATTATGCAGGAAGATGTGAGCATGACTCCTGATCTCGTTGTACTGTCTGTGGGAATTGTACCTGACGGTACGGAAGAACTTTCCAAAATGTTGAAACTTCCAGTCAATGCCAATGGATTTTTTCTTGAAGCACATGTCAAGCTTCGTCCGGTTGAGGCGGCCGTTGATGGTATTTACATCTGTGGACTGGCTCACGCCCCGAAACCTGTTGAAGAAACAATTGTTCAGGCCCAGGCCGCTGCAGCCAAAGCATCGATGCCGTTAGTTAATGGCTATGTGACTGTAGATCCAATTGTTTCCAGTGTTGAAGAGGATAAGTGCATAGGTTGTGGAATTTGCGTCAGCCTCTGTCCTTATGGTGCCATTCAGATGAAAAAAGTTGGCAAGAAAAAGAAAGCCGAGACTGTTTCTGCATCCTGTAAGGCCTGTGGTATATGTGCTTCACACTGTCCTACCTTTGCCATATCCATGGGTGGCTTTACCAATGAGCAGCTGATTTCTCAGATTGAAGCCTTTGGAAACAATAAGGTAGAGGAAAAAGTAAACGCCTGATCCAGCTTATATAATATTGTAATTTAGTAATATTTGGAGAATACAACATGTCCGATAATTCATTCAGCCCAAAAATTCTTGGGTTCCTCTGTAACTGGTGTTGTTATGCAGCAGCGGATGCAGCCGGGGTATCGCGTTTCCAATACCCACCTAACCTTCGAACAATTAGGGTCATGTGCACCGGAAGAGTAGACCCTTCCTTTGTCTTGAAAGGGTTTCTGGAAGGTGCAGATGCTATCTTTACCGGCGGCTGACAACTTGGTGAATGTCATTACCAGGTCGGTAATTATGATGCGATGGGA
>JAOZQU010000023.1 GCA_029932055.1 Desulfocapsa sp. | reverse complement strand
TCAGGGCTATTTTTCTTGAAGGAATGTTCAGGCCCGGTGGAACCATCAAGGATCTGCTTGATTTACTAATTAACCATTATAAAGGGCACGGTGGCAGTATCAGAACAAACGCCGGTGTATCCAGAATTTTGTATACCGGGAAAACAATCCATGGTGTTGAACTTGATGGTGGTGAAGAAATCACATGTGATTACATTCTTTCAACCATTGGTTCAGAAGAAACGTTTGCTCTGCTCGACAAACCCTCTGATATGGAATCACTTCCAAGGCTCGGTTTCGTGGAAACCATTTTTGAAATTAAACCGGAAACAGTTCTTTCACATGCTCACGATCGGACGATTATTTTTTATAACACCGCAGACAAATTTTCCTACCGGAAACCTGAACAACTGGTTGATTTCAGTTCAGGTGTCATCTGCATGCCTCAAAACTTTGAGAACCTTCCGGTTTCTTCTTTTAAGGAGGTACGAACCACCCATCTTGCAAACTACAATCAGTGGAAAAAGCTTGGCGGCGATACCTCCTCATACAAAGATGCCAAAAACAATACAGCTCTCACCTCCTTACCCGTTGCCGAGAAAATCCTTGGTAATTTCTCCCAAAACATAGTATATCGTGATACCTTTACACCATTGACAATTGAGCGTTTTACCGGCAAAAAAAAGGGTGCTATATACGGCAATCCAGTAAAAATAAAAGATGGTAATATCGGGTACGACAATCTCTTTTTAGCAGGGACAGACCAGGGATTTCTTGGTATTGTAGGTTCCATGCTGAGTGGAGTTTCAATAGTCAACCAGCATATCTTGCCTCGTCTGTAATTAAAAAACAAAAAATATAAAATAATTATTATGCCTGTTTCTTTCTCACAAGCTGCTGACAAATATGATGCCGTTGTAATCGGATCCGGTCTTGGCGGCCTGACCTCTGCCAATCGCCTGGCTTATTGTGGTTACAAAGTACTTCTTCTGGAATTCCACAGTCAACTTGGTGGTCTTGCTACCTGGTTTAAACGCAAAGGCCATATTTTTGATGTCTCTTTGCATGGATTTCCTTACGGGATGGTCAAAACATGCAGGAAATACTGGAATAAGGAGATAATGAACTCTATTGTCCAGTTAAAAAATATCATCTTTGACAACCCTCAATTTCACCTGAAAACCACTTTTGACCGGGTTGATTTCACTGAAAAACTGAATAAACAATTTAAAATTCCTCAGGCCACCATTGATGATTTTTTTACTCGCGTTGCCGGAATGAATTTTTATGACGATCAATCCATGACAACAAGGGAATTATTTGAATCATTTTTTCCCAGTCGCAGTGACGTTCATCGTCTGCTCATGGAGCCGATTACCTATGCCAATGGCTCAACGCTTGATGATCCTGCCATCACCTATGGAATTGTTTTTTCAAATTTCATGAACAAAGGAGTTTTCACCTTTGAAGGAGGAACCGATAAGCTTATTGGCATGATGACGGCAGAGCTTGAAAAAAATGGTGTTACCATCTGTACCAATGCAAAAGTTGATCGGATTGTAGTTGAAAAAGGAGTAGTAAAAGGAATTGAATGTCAGGGACGTATGATACAAGCCCCCTCTGTGGTCTCAAACTCAGGTATCACGAACACCATCTATAATCTTGCCGACAAAGACGCTTTCTCTGATGAATTCATGGAAAAGGCAGACAAAATTCGAGTCAACAACTCTTCCTGCCAGGTGTACATGGGCATAAAAAATGAAGAACGGATTGATGACATCGGCGATCTTATTTTTACCTCCACTGCACCTGAATTTGATTCTTCAGAGCTTCGTGATTTTCATACCAAATCAAAGACCTTCTCCGTCTACTATCCTAAAACACGGCCAGGACATGATAGATACACCATCGTGGCTTCAATGAATTCCAACTTTGAAGACTGGAAAAATTTCACCGAAGAAGAGTACACCACAGAAAAAGAAGCCCTTATTGAACGTACCCTGGTGGATCTTGAAAGGTATCTCCCTGGTGCCCGCAAAAAAATTGACTGGCTGGAAGCAGCCACCCCACGAACATTCAACCGTTACACGCTGCACACACAAGGAACCTCATTTGGTACCAAATTTGAAGGTCTTGATGTGTCTCGTAATATTTTCAAAGAAGTTGGCGGATTATTTCATGTTGGTTCTGTGGGCATTATCATGTCCGGTTGGCTTGGTGCCATCAATTACGGAGTCATCGTGTCTAACGATGTTGATGCTTATATGAGAAGCTTGGATTAGAAAAAACAATGCAGAATTTTACCGGACAAAAAGTAGTTATCAGCGGTGCCAGCCGCGGTATTGGCAAAGCAATCACCCTTGCCTTTCTTGAACAGGGTGCAACAGTCATCGGAATTTATGGTGGCAACAAAGAGGCGGCCGCGATAATGCTTGAAGAGTGCAGCAGGTTTGACAATCGACTGCAACTCCACCAATGTGATGTGGCCAACCCATTGCAGGTGGAAAACTTTTTCAAACAGATTGAAGAAGAATTTGATACCATTGATATCCTTATCAACAATGCCGGAATACGTCGTGATAAACTTCTTGCCATGATGGATGAGGAAAGCTGGCAGCAGGTGATTGATATAAACCTGACTGGTACTTTTCTCATGTGCCGCAGTGCTGTTCTCCTGATGCTCAAACAAAAATATGGCCGTATCGTTAATATCACTTCACCCGTTGCCAATCTTGGTTTTGCAGGACAAACAAACTATGGTGCATCCAAGGCCGGCCAGATAGGACTCACTAGAAGTCTATGCAAAGAAACCGCACGAAAAAAAATTACAGTTAACTGTGTATCTCCCGGCTTTATAGATACCGAACTTATCGCTGACCTGACACCTGAACAAGTTAAAGAGTACAAAAAGATAGTTCCCATGCGCCGTTTCGGAAAAGTTGAAGAAATTGCTGCAGCCGTCCTTTTTCTTGCTTCTAAAGATGCTGCCTATATCACAGGTAGTGTACTGGATGTGAATGGAGGACTTTAAGTCGTGATTGAAAATCTGAAAGTCACCGACCTTATTCCTCACCGCCCGCCTTTTCTCTGGGTCGACTCCATGCTCGAGTTTGACGGATCATCCCTTGTTACGGAAACCTATATCCCAAAAGATCTGGATCTTTTTAAGGGACACTACCCGGAACATCCCATTCTGCCAGGTGTTATTCTGTGTGAAGCGGTTTTCCAGACAGGTGCCCTGCTCATTTCCCTTCTGTTAAAAGACTCACAAAATTCGATTCCAGGAGTCCCGGTACTTACACGTATAGAAGGTGTTAAATTCAAACGACCTGTGGGACCTGGAGATACCATTCGCATGCAAGTAACACTCAAAGAAACATTATCTGGAGCCTGGTTTTTAAAAGGAACCTTGCGTGTCAGAGAAAAAATTGCAGTTAAGGTGGACTTTGCCTGTACACTTGCCGAGATAGAATGAAAGTCAAAGAAGATCTTGAACCATTATTCACATGTATCTTCTGCGGAGAACAAAAAGCAGAATTGCACGGACGATGACAAAATGCGACTGTAGTCTGCACGTCGTGTGGAATGGAAGTTCCAAGCTCTTTTTATGAAGATCAACTGAACGAATATATTAATCTTCTTTGTAAACTCACCGAAGATTGATCTTTCCAAAAATTCGATATATACAAATTGATAAGGGCCTGAAAAAAATAACATGGCTGATATTGCGCTTATAGGTTTGGGTCATATTGAGATGCGGCGATTGAGTAAAGCCGCAGGCGTAGCAGGGCTACGTTGAGGATTTTGCGATTGAGCTGCAGCCAAAGATGACCCGAAAATGAGATGCAAGATTGGCCATGTTATTTTATTACAGGCCCTAAGACCTCTCTTTCAATTTTCACTTCTCAAAGGAATAAATAATCGTGCAACTCTCAATTTCCAATATGATTATGCATGCAGGCCCCATGGGGCAGATGGTCATGCTTACCCTATTAATATTTTCGCTGGCTTCATGGTCCATTATCTTCATGAAAACAAGGTTGTTCAAAAAAGCGGTAAAAGAAACTGATGAATTCCTTGAAACGTTCTGGACATCAAAAACATTAAAAGATGCCGATGATGCAACTAAGCGTTTCCCTTTGAGCCCTGAAGCAGCAGTGTTCAGTGCCGGTTTTTCAGAGCTGCAAAAAATCAACAAAATCAGAAATCGTAAAGATCGTGATACGGAAAATGAACCGCTTGAGATGCAACTTGCCACCATGGATAATCTCAAACGTACCATCCGTAAGGCAGAATCTCAGGAAGTTGCAGATCTTGGTAAGTCTTTAGCCTTTCTTGCCACTACGGGTTCTGCAGCACCGTTTATAGGGCTCTTTGGTACTGTATGGGGAATAATGGCCTCGTTTCATGATATCGGCATGCGTGGTTCCGCCTCTCTGGCTGTTGTTGCACCAGGCATCTCAGAAGCATTGGTTGCCACTGCTGCCGGTCTTGCTGTGGCAATTCCTGCAGTTATTGCTTATAATTATTTCGCAAATCGACTGGGAGATATTGAAAATGAAATTCAAAATTTCTCTACTGATTTTCTCAATCTTGTTGAAAGAGACCTCTTAAGCAGAATATAGGATTATTGATAAAATGGGTTTTAACACAGGAAAATCAAGAGGGGCGCTGGTCTCTGAAATCAATGTTACGCCCATGGTGGACGTGATGCTCGTGCTCCTCATCATCTTTATGGTAACAGCCCCGATGATGACCCAGGGCCTTGAAGTGGATCTTCCGGAAACCACTGCGAAATCTCTCAGGCAGGAAGAAGATCCTGTTATGATCACCCTTGATAAAGACGGGAAAATCATGATAGGCAAGATAGAAGTCAGCCAGGCTATGTTTCGGCAACAACTTGAGAAACAACATGGTAAAGAAACAGATCAACCAATTTTTCTCAAAGCAGACAAAAATGTTCCTTACGGTGTAGTTGCCTCCCTTATGTCTGACATCAAAGATGCCGGATTTGATAAACTGGGCATGATTACCCTGGCAAAAGAAAATCGTCACTGATTGTGTTTAAAAATTCGGCTAGCACCCCAATTTTGCCCAATTCGCCTTACTCACATATGACTAATATAGCTCGCAGATAAGCGGAGACTTCGAGGCGAATTGAACAAACTTGGGGTACTATCCAAATCTTTATAATTTGTTGGTTTTAGTACTTATTTAACTTCAACCCGAATATTTATATTGTGTTTAAAGAATATCGTATAAGTCCAATGACAACAGGCTGGAAACTCCCTTTTAATCTTGCTCTTATTCTACATATCCTCGTTGTAGCATCAGCCCTTGTATTGCCCAAATATCTGCACAAAAAATCAATTATTCCGGATTTTCATACTGTTGACCTGATCAACATTGCTTTACCTCCGGCTCAACCTGCTCCTGCGGAACCATCAGTGCCGCCACCGTCTCAAAAAAAAGCTCACGTAAAACCTCAACAGAAAAAAATCATTGAGCCAGTTAAAGCTGTCTCCATTGCCCCCCCTGTCGTTCAGGAAGCGCCTCCAGCTCCAGTCAAGGCCATATCCATTAAACCTTTAAAACGAAAATTAAAGAAAAAATTACCACCTGACACAAGGGCAAGGGATAACAAAAGGGCAAAAGAAGCTGAGCAGAAGAGACAGCAGCTTGCCCTTGAAATAAAACGACAACAATTGCAGCAGGAAGCACTGCGTCAAAAAGCCCTTGCCGATGCTGAAGAGGCTGCTGCCAATGATGCTGTAAATGCTCTCAAACAGATGTTGCAGGCTGATGCTGTTGCCTCCGCAGAAAAATCAAACCGACGAACACCTTCAACTTCACGAAAAACCGGTAGTTTCAGCAGCGTACTCGAAAGCCAATATCAATCTTCAATTTTCAGTAAATTTCAACAGTATTGGGCCTTACCTGAAATTAAACAGTGGAATCCCGACCTCACAGCTAGAGTCGTTATACAAATTGCAAAAAATGGCCGTATTCTAAGCCATAGCTTTGAAAAACGTTCCGGAGACCGGGTGTTTGATCAATTTGTCAATCGTACCATCCAGGAGGCAAACCCATTACCGGCAATACCAGCAGCCCTGAAAAAGACGCATTACACCATTGGACTCCGTTTTAAACCAGGACAAATTCAATAATCCTCACCCCATTCAAATTAAAGTTAAAAAGGTTGACTGCGATTCACAAACATTTATAATCCAGACAATGTAACACAGTGTCCTTTCTTTCAACTTACAAGACAAGATATGAACATACCTATTTTTCCATTTATTTCATCACCTTACAGATTTTTTTCGTATGTTTTTAAAAAAAATTCAGAAAGCGTTCCCATACCCTCTCGGAGTCTAACACTTATCTGGGGGGTGATACTGTCTGTACTTCTCCTAACAATTCCCTGTCAACCACAGGCCAAGGAAATTGTCTACCTTGACATTACCTCTCCTGATGCCCGTAAAATCAACATTGCCGTACCCTGGTTTATCAACAAAGAACAACCTGAGCGACTACAGGTTTATGGCCGAGACCTTGCTGACACACTAGGCAATGCCCTTTTATTTCATGGCATTTTTTCTCTTATTCCTGTTGAACAGTACGGAAAAAGACAGGACGCCGACTGGAAAGCACTCGGTGCTGATTTTGTTATCACTGGCAGCTACTCCCTTTCTGCCAAAGGTGTTCAAATGGAAATCAGACTCCTTGATGTGGCTGGCGGTGATATGCTTATGGGAAAACGCTACAACGGCACTCGGAATCATGAACAGAGCATGCTCTTTAAATTTACGAACGCTGTTATCAAAGAGATGACAGGTCAAGAAGGAATTGCATCTTCAAAAATCGCTTTTGTTTCCGATCGTAGCAGTTTTAAAGAAATCTACCTGACGGATATCCTTGGTAAAAATGCACGGCAGATTACCCGCCATAAGAATCTTGTAGTTTCTCCCCGGTTTTTACCAGGAGGTAGATACCTTACCTATACCTCATTTCATTCCGGCAATCAGAATCTTTACATAACTGACCTGAAACAAAGCAGAACCACAAGGCCTCTGTCACGCAGAAAAGGAATGAACCTTGCCCCTGCCTGGTCACCTGATGGAAAGCAAATGATTCTTACCTTAAGTAAAGAGGGTAATCCAGATCTTTTTCTATTGGACAGAAAAGGGGAAATTTTAAAACAGCTCACCCGTCGTTCAGGGATTAATGTGTCACCCGCATGGTCACCGGACGGAACTCAAATTGCTTTTGTTTCAGACCGTAGTGGTCGGCCTCAAATATATTTCATGAATTTAAAAAGTGGTAAAGTACAGCGGATCACCTTTCAGGGTAGTGAAAATGCAGAACCCAGCTGGTCTCCCACAGGAGACTTAATTACATACTCAAGCCTTACAGACGGATCCTATCAGATCTTCACCATTGCTGCGCGTCCAGGTGCCACACCCAAACAGGTAACCAGTGGCCCAGGTCATCACGAATCGCCGACCTGGTCACCGGATGGCAAACAAATACTCTTTTCTTTGCGCAAAGGACGTTCACAAAAAATCTATGCTGTTCTCAAAAATGGAAGTAACATGAGGCAGCTTTTTGAATTCCCAGGTAACCAGACCTATCCACGCTGGACCAGTAATCAAAATTGATTCAGTGCTTTATAGATTGTTTTTCTTATTATATTTTATATAAAAACCAATTCGCTTAAGGTACTTATACTCCCTTACAGGGCGTCAGTTAATCTTTTACATACGAACACACAGGCAACTCCATGAAAAAATGTCATTTTATTGCTATCACACTTGTCAGCATCATGCCTTTTCTCACCCACTGTGCCTCTCAGCAGGAAGTGGACACTTTGAAATACCATATCAGATCAATGAATAAGAAACTTGATGATATGAAGGTAAACACTGTTGATCAGATGCAGCAACGTCAGGCAACTTCATCTGGACAGCTTGACCAGTTACAAGGCGATATCCTGCGCCTTAACAGCACACTTGAAGAAAACGCACACATGAATCGTCTGTTGCAGGAACAGAATAAAGAATTACAACTGGCTGTTCAAAACCTCTCTGCCGAACAGCAGGAAACACTGAACACAAAGCTTGCAGAGCTCGACTCTAAAATCGCCACTCAAAAAGAATCGTTGACAGCTATTCAGCAAGCCAGGGTTCGTGATGCTGAGAGACGATCAAAAGCCGCAAAAAAGGCAGCTGATGATGCCATGCGCAAGGCTCAACAGGCAAGCATTGCAAAGGCCGCCAGCCGTCCATCAGGTTCAGATTCCATCCATCTTCGTCCAACTGCAAAAAAAGTTGTTTTTTCTCCATCTCCCACTGTCAGCACAACTAAAGCACCCTCCGTTGCTACTCCCACACATCCAAGCAGCAAGATCACAAAGCCAGCAACACCCAAGGTTGCAAAGCCTGTAGCACCAAAAGTAGCAGCTCCTGCAATTGTCGAAAAAGTTGATACTTTAGGAAAAGCCCAACAGAAATACAGGGATGGTAAATATAAAGAAGCTTTTGATCTCTTTGAAAAACATGCTTCAAAAAAAGGCTCTAATAAAACTTCCATAACATCCCGTTATATGATGGGAGAATGTCTCTTTAAGCAGGGGCATTATGATCAGGCAATCATTCAATACCAGCAGATCATTTCCAACTTCCCAGGTAATCCACAGGCAGCCAAGGCCCTGCTCAGGCAGGGTGAGGCTTTTGAACAGCTTTCCGATAACGAAACTGCAAGAATTATATACAAGAAGATAATATCCTCTTATAGCTCTTCACCTGAAGCGGAAACTGCAAAGAAAAAGATCTCTTCTCTGTAATACGTTACTAGTATGGGAAAGATTCGCCTGGATGAGCTTCTGCTTCGTTCTGGTTTATGCAGTACCCTGCAACAGGCGCAGGGATTGATAGGCGCAGGTATTGTCACAGTTGACGGATCTCTTGCAGATAAGGCAGGTACCCTTTTCCCGGACAACACTGTAGCTGTTGTAAAAAGTCGATGTCCCTATGTCTCACGTGGCGGTTATAAATTAAAAGGCGGTCTGGATAGCTTTTCCTTTGATCCAACAGGCCTGACCTGCATTGATATCGGTGCTTCAAGTGGAGGTTTTACTGACTGCCTTCTCCAACATGGAGCCCGAAAAATTTATGCCGTAGATGTGGCTTACGGGCAGCTGGACTGGAAACTCAGGCAGGACACCCGAGTTGTAGTTATTGAACGCTTTAATGCCAGGAACATCAGCAGGGAGCAGATTCCTGAACCCATTGATCTGGCAGTTATAGATGCGGCTTTTATCTCGCTGACAAAGCTTATTCCACCCCTGATTCCCCTGTTTGACAAACATCCTGCCATAATCTGCCTGATCAAGCCGCAATTTGAGCTTGCCCGCGACCTTATTCCAAAAGGAGGTGTTGTCAAAAACCCTGCACATCATCAAATGGCCATAGATAAAATGATCGATTTCGTGGAAGAAATTGGCTTGCATTGCAAAGATGTGATTCCCAGTCCAATCCTTGGCCCAAAGGGGAACCGGGAGTTTCTTCTTTTCATAAAGGAATAATCAATTGTGATGAACCCGCAAAAAAGTCTCCCCCTACTCTTCCAACCGGTTCATTATCTCCCGCATTTTATCTATTTCACCTTTCAGGTCATCATCAAGATCAGGATATGTCAGCGCTACATACAGATTCTCCCTGGCCAGCTTCAATCGACCTTCATAGAGATTATACTTTCCAAGATAAAACAAGGCATTTCCATTTTCACCCTTGGCTGCCTTCAACTTGCCGATCTCAAAATAGACTTTTGAATATTCAGGCATAGCACTCTGCACTTCTTTTAAATATTTTTCAGCCATATCAAGATCTGCAAACTCCAGCCAAATTCTTGCCAGCTGAAAAGCGGCCCACATATCCTGACGATTACGATAATATGCGGCCTTGATCAGGGCAAGTGCGCGTTCCTTGTTTCCAGCCTCCATCTCAACCAATCCAAGATCAACAAGTAAAATAGACTCCTCAGGAAAAAAAGATATTACTTTCTGAAGGTTCTCTTTGCTTGATTCATAATTATTCTCCATTCGATCGAGCTGTGACAAACCATAACTGATCATGATTTTTTCACTCTCACTTAGCGTATTATCAGCAAAATGATTTTGCAGTAAATTGCGTAAATGTTTTCCGTCTTTGACCAAGGAAAGAATACGATATTTAAAACGCAAAAATGCAAAATTTTCTGTTGGCTTTAGATTCAGCAGCTCATCATCTTCATATGCTATTAAAGACTGGACATAATCCAGACGGTACTCAGGATGAGGATGAGTCAGCAGATACTGAGGGACATTATGCCCCATGGTATAACGACTGATACGACGCATGGTATGCAGCATTGTTTCCTGACCATGGGGATGACGCCCCATTTTTTTCATCCATCCATAAGCAAGAAGATCAGCTTCTTCCTCATGTTGTCGGCTAAAGTAGAGGCTTGCAGCCTGACCTGCAGCAAGAGATCCTGTCAAAAGGGCCTGACTGATCGCCCCCACTCCCAAAGCAAGACTGGCAAGTGCAAGAAGAGTTGTTGCGATGGTGACCTTAGACCCCTGCTTCATACCTTGTGCAATATGGCGGGATACCACATGACCTATCTCATGGGCCAGAACTGAAACAAGTTCATCCTCGGTGTTCATCTGTTCGATGAGCCCGGAAAAAAAGAACACCAGGCCGGAAGGTGCTGCAAAAGCGTTAAATTGTGAAGAGTATATAATGTTGAAACGGTAGTCAAAGTATTGAATTCCTGCGACTTCAAGAACTTCATTCCCAAGTTCATTGATATACTGTGAAATATCAGGATCATCAATCAAAGGAAAGGCGAGCCTGAGTTGGTAAAGCAACTGTTCACCCATTTCACGCTCTTCTCCAACAGTAAAAGCCATACTTTTAGCGACAACGGTAGCCTGCAGTAGACTCACAACCAGAAAACAGATGCATATTTTATATATACTGGTTCGAACTCTCAACTATCAAATCTCCTCCATCAACTATCACTTGTCCTGCATAGCCTGTTCATTCCTTCTTCAGTACTGATACGAACAGTATAACCAAGATCCTTTTGTGCCTTTGCTATGGAAAAACAGTGTGATTTTGCTAGCTGTTCAGCTAGAAATCTTGTCATCTTTGGCTCTTTGTGCGGAGCAAACACATGATGCATCGCCTCAAGCACTGCTCCTGCCGTATAAGCTACAGCAAAAGGAACACAAGCACTTATAGCCGGTACATTCTTACGCTCAAAAAGTTCATCAATCCATTGCCACAGATTAACCGGTTCTCCCTGGCTGATAAAATAAGCCTGTCCGGATGCAGTTCCAGTGCTTTCCAGGTTGAGAGCAGCAAGCAGATGCGCTTCGGCTACATTTTCCACATAACTGATATCAACAAGATTCTTGCAGTCTCCAACTTTTTTAAGTTGTCTCTTCCTGCCGCGTTCAAGTAAACGAGGGATAAGATGTGGATCGCCGGGGCCCCATACAAGATGAGGCCGAATGGCACAAGTATGAAAACCTTTGTTTTCAGCATCATTTTCCAGCACCAATCGTTCAGCCATAACTTTACTTTTGGCATAATGACAAAGAAAATTTTCCGCATAGGGAAGTTGCTCATCTCCGTTTATAATATCCTTACCATTAAAAACAACTGAAGGAGTTGATGTATAAACAAGACTCCGAACCTTATTTTTTTTGCAGGCAGCTATTACATTTTCAGTTCCCTGCACATTTATCCTATAATAATCTTTCCATTTCCCCCAAACACCGGCAAGCGCTGCAACATGAAAAACCGTGTCCACCCCCTTAAAGCTCTCAGCCACAAAAGAAGCATCACAAATATCACCAACCAGACACTTTGCACCTTGTGCTTCAACTTCAGGATAGGAATTACGCCCCAATACCAGGCACTCTACTCCCTGTTCTCTGAGCTGTTTTACAATATAACTGCCGACAAAGCCCCCACCTCCAGTCACAAGTGCCCGTTTCACAGCCTGTCCTCAAGTTCTTTGCTTGCCCAGTCGCTTAATTTTTCCCTGAAAATCTTCGCATTGTGCCGGATATCCACAGGAAAATCAGGATAAATAAGGTAGTGATCGATCTCCTGTGTCAATGGGTTCTGCTGCCCGATTTCTTTGACTTCTGCAACGAGTTGCTGGGTAGTCATGATTGAGTTTTTCACAGGTTCGATAATAATTGCAGGGACACTGTTTTTTATTGCTCCTGAAGAATGAACAGCAACTAGAGCAGTACGAAAAACTTCGGGATGAACATTAAACAAAGCTTCACAGGGAATCGTATAAAAAGTCCTTTTCATGTTTTCGCATACAACACGATGTGCACGCCTGCCACAAAACCAGAGCCTACCCTCAACATCCAGATACCCCACATCCCCCATGCGATGCCAGAAAGTATCCCCATCAGGAATTTTAGCTAAGCTGTTTTCTTCTCCATTGTTTTCATAGGCACGGGTAACAACGTCGCCACATACTATGATTTCCCCTATCTCCCCTGGTGAAAGAAAAGTATTTCTTTCAAGATGCAAAATTGCTTTATCACTAATGGGTAAAATAGCAATTTCAATACCAGGTAAAGGGCGTCCGACACAGGTGCCTTTTCCCTGTTTTGTCAGCTTCCATGTTTTCCGGGTGATCTCCTGTCCCTCTATGGAAACAATGGGCAGACTTTCGGTTGCGCCATAGGGTGTATGGATGGCTGCACCCGAAGGAAGTACCTTCTGCATCCTGCCAATGAGTTCACCCGAAACCGGTGCTCCTGCCATGAGTACCTTGTTTAACGTTTTCAGTCGATTATCGCCTGCTTTACAAAATCCGGCAATCACATTCCAGATTGCCGGTGAACCAAAAGAATATGTCACACTGTATTTTTCAATGGATGCAACAAAACGTGCAGGATCAACTTTAGCTGGACGGGTCGGATCCATATCAGGAATCACGGCCTTTGCCCCCAGCGCTGTTGAGAAAAGAGCAAAAAGAGGAAAGGCTGGCTGATCGACCTGCCCCGGGCCAATTTCATAATAATCTCGAATCAATCGCAGCTGAGCATGAAAAATAGAATGCTCATAACGTACCCCTTTGGGTGGGCCTGTTGATCCAGTAGTAAAAATAATAGCTGCCAGGTCATCATCTTTTGCATCATAGGCAGGATATGATCCATAATCTTCATCAGCCTGTCTGGATATATCAGGACCAAACAAACCTAATGAATTACCACAACAGAGTTTATGGATAACTGTTGTAAAGGGTTTTCGAAAGAGTGATCGAAACAGATGTGCTTTGGGAATACCAACAAACCCCTGAGGACGAACACCTTCAATGCAGCGCAGGAGGTTTTTGTAGCCCATGCCCGGGTCAATGAGAATAACAGGTGCACCAATTTTAAATAATGCAAAGGTGAGGCAGATAAAATCAGCAGAAGGTTTGACCATGAGCATTACTCGCTCACCTGTCCTGATTCCTTTGTTCTTCAGGATATGAGCATAGGAGTCGGATCTGGAATGAAGCTCGGAAAAAGTAAGGCTTTTTCCAGTAGCAGCTTCTATAAGTCCTGTCTGATTACCTAAATTCTTTGCACTGTCGGCAAGAGTGTCGGCAATATTTATACTCACCCGTCACTCCTGAAAAATTTCTCGGCAAGGGGTGCAATCTCATCAAAGGCATCTTCCAGAATATAATGGCCACTCTCTGCAAAATAATGCGTCTCAGCCCCAGGAAAACGAACACACCACTCATCATAAAATTCTTTGTTAAAACAAAAATCCTTTCCACCCCAGCAGATCAGCATGGGAAGTTGCTGTTCCTGTAATTTCTCAAGGCCCTGTTCAACCTGGAGCAACGCTTTATACGAAGGATGTGCGGATGTCAGAGGAATATCTTTTACAAAAGCGGAAACAGCCACCCTGTTATGCCATGAATCATAAGGAGCCAGGAATGCACGGGCCACCTCTTTATCCATTTTCCTGCTTACTGCCATAAAAATCGCAGGGCCTGCAAATCCGTTCAATCCACGTACCAGTGGCTCGCCAATAATCGGCCAGCGACAGACACTAATACGAAAAGGGATACGCAGAGATCTGAAGGCTGCAGTATTCAGTACCATGGCACGTTTTAAAGCATTTGTTCTTTTTGCAGCCACCCCCATACCAATGGCGCCCCCCCAATCATGAACAACAAGTGAAAACGTCTCAACATCAAGGTATTGCAGGAGAGAGTGAAGATTGTCAATATGATTCTGCAGACAATAATTATACTCTTGAGGCTTGTCTGACAGGCCACAGCCCATATGGTCAATAGCAATCACACGATGCTTCTTTGCAAGGAGGCTAATCAACCTGCGATAATAATAAGACCAGGTAGGATTGCCATGAACCATGACAATGATATCACCCTGCCCTTCATCCACATAGTGAATTCGGTGAGGGGCAATGGTATGATAATGAGATTGAAAAGGGTAATCTGGGTACACAATATTTTTTACTCAGTTTCGCAAAATTAAAAGGATGCTGAAATCATAGGAGGTTGCCTATCTGAAACTTAGGCTGACCACAGGAAAGTGTCAACTCTTTTCCAAACCTGACCCCCCTAATCTACTTGCCCGGCAAAAGATATCCTGTATAATGAATAGAGTCATTCATTTTCTATTGCTTCAACTATCTGGATTGTTAAATGCTTCTCGAAATTGATAACCTGAATCTCAGCTTTTACCTTGATACCGGCAAAAAACAGCCGGAAGAAAAACAGGTGCTTTTTGATGTCTCCCTTGCAGTAGATAATCAAGAAACAGTTGCCCTTGTCGGTGAATCCGGTTCGGGAAAATCAGTCACTGCACTTTCCGTCCTGCGACTTCTTGAGGAATCTTCCCATACCAACTGCAGCGGCACTATCAATTTTGAAGGAAAAGATGTTTTCCGGCTTTCTCGAAATGAGCTCAGAAAGATTCGTGGTAATCGTATTGCAATGATTTTCCAGGAACCCATGACCTCCCTAAATCCTGTTTACAGTATCGGCAATCAGCTCATGGAGCCACTCCTCCTCCATCAGGGTCTTAATAAAACTGAAGCACACCGGGAAGCAATTAAGCTCCTTGAGCGAACAGGGATCAAAGAAGCTCCCCTACGGATGAAGGTCTTCCCCCATCAACTCTCAGGAGGACAGCGACAAAGAGTCATGATTGCAATGGCACTTGCCTGCAAACCGTCATTACTTATTGCCGATGAACCAACCACTGCCCTTGATGTAACTATTCAGGCACAGATTCTTGATTTAATAAAAGACCTGCAAAACGAATTCGGCATGGCAGTCCTCCTTATCACCCATGATCTTGCCATGGTGAGAAAGATAGCTGATCATGTTCATATTTTGAAAGATGGCAAAATTGTCGAACATGGAGAAACCGAGTCCATTTTTAAAAGTCCTGAGCAGCCTTATACCATTCATCTCATGGACTCGGTTCCCCAGGGTCATCATATACCCAGACAAGCAGCCCGGACGCTCATTGACCTTCGCAACCTGAACTGTCATTTCCATCTAAAAGGTGGCTGGAAAAGTTTCATGCAACGCGACCACAAAACCATCAAAGCAGTGGATCAGGTTGATCTTGTCATTAACCGCGGTACAACATGCGGTTTGGTTGGTGAGTCAGGATCAGGAAAATCCACCCTTGCCAATGCATTATTAAAGCTCACAAAAAGTTCTGGAAAAATCCTATTTAAAGGACAAGACCTGCAGACACTCTCGCAGCGGGCCATGCGCCCTTTACGGAAAAATTTACAGATTGTTTTTCAGGATCCATTTTCATCGCTGTCCCCAAGACTCACGATAGGAGAAATCGTTTCTGAAGGTATGCAGGTTCATAACATTGGGGAGACACATGCAGAACGTCTAAAAATAGTGGAAGATGTCTTGATCGAAGTTGGCCTGACTGCAGACATGGTTCATCGCTTTCCCCACGAGTTTTCCGGCGGCCAACGTCAGCGTATAGCTATTGCACGCTCTATTGTTCTGAAACCAGATTTTCTTGTGCTCGACGAACCCACATCTGCTCTTGACATGACTGTGCAGAAACAGATTATTGATCTCTTGAAAGAACTGCAGGAACGCTATGAGATAACTTACCTTTTCATCACCCATGATCTACGGGTGGTGAGATCCATGGCTGATCAGGTTGCAGTGATGCAAAACGGACATATTGTCGAGTCAGGCCCAGCCGATGAAATTTTTCAGACGCCAAAGCATGATTACACCAAACGCTTATTCAATGCTGCTTTGGGAGGCCACTGAATCATACCGGTTACGCAAAACTCCTCTTGATCGCTACTGCATGCTTAACATTCCAACACAAATTTTTCTCCCATATACGAACAACCAGGATTTCTCAAACTGCCTTCATGACATCACAAATAGAAGGAAAAACCGCCATAAACTCCAAAATCAGGATCCAACCCATGGCTGAAACCGGGAATATCTTCGGTGAAGTTAAGAAACAAATCGACAAGGTCACCATTTTCTCTGACAACCCGGTAACTTATCCCGAGCAGAACATTCCAACTGGACTCTGCTGATTCTGGATTTGTCGAATAGGAAATCCGTTCTGAAGACCAACGAGTACCAAGTTGCAAATACCAATCATTTTGTTTTCCAAGATCCCAAATTGAACCAGCAAAACAGTCGATAGCAAATTTTTCTACATCCAGATTGTCTGCATTAAAATCTTCCTGGCTGAGATCCTGATATATAAGACCTCCTGCCCCGATCAGATAAAACTGCCTCAATACTTCCTTTGAAAAACCTAGCGAAAGTGCAATTCCAGCTGTGTCAAAATCTTTACTGCTTAAAGGGATTCGACCGGAAATCTTCAACGTCACATTTGGTCGCAATGTCCCCAGACCTTTATCTTCCCATAACTGATATTTTCCGGAAAGCTGTAATGTACTGAGAAAAACATCACCACTATCAGCAATGATACGAGTCTGATTATTACCGACCTCACCATAATATTGTCCATCAGGAGGAGTTTTGCCAAATCCATCAGAAAACATTCCGTGATAGGACTCTGTCAAATCAGCAAGGATTGTATTTTTTTTATCCTGATTAATACGCAGAATCGCTCCCAGTTCAACTGCCTGTGAGGCGATGGTGACATCTTTTGAGAGAGCAAATGAGAAAACATTGTAGTTTGCCGTCAACTCCTCGTCTCCATCATATTCTTTAAAATACACATTATAATCTGTTGCCGAGCCAACATCAAAAGAAACAGTCCAGCCTTTGGTCACGCTATCATCGTGAACTTCCAATGGCTGAAGATACAGCCGCCCGGCAAGCGCATTTGGATTATACAGTACCGGAAATCGTAAGTTGACTGTCTCTGCAGGCTCACAAATCTGAGGTACAAAACACATTACAGCAACAAAAGACAAACAAACAAACCACTGCCATTTCATGTACA
Source organism: Desulfocapsa sp. (assembly GCA_029932055.1). Lineage (GTDB taxonomy): Bacteria > Desulfobacterota > Desulfobulbia > Desulfobulbales > Desulfocapsaceae > Desulfocapsa. The sequence goes on along the minus strand of JAOZQU010000023.1, from coordinate 5,536 downwards.
TTGTAAATATTCCATTGGACAAATTTTGATGGATTCGTAAAAATTCAAGGTTCCTCAAAATACAGTTCACCATTCAACCGTCAAAACAAGGCCATAGCTCTGTTCTGTGGTTTTTGTTTTTCCCGAACCAACCAGATTGTTATATCCGACTAGCGGGGAGAGGCTCACCTCGGCATCGTCAGAAAAAACACTTTTGGCCCATTTTTTAAAAGGAATAACAATATGACCAAAAGGATCGATCAAAAAAAGAGAAACAGCTCCAAGTGCCCTGCTGTTGAGTACTTTTTTGTCATTCTGCTGAATTTGGTACTCCAAAGGAAGCAGCAGTTCGGCAAGCCCCCAGCCTAAAAGCGGGGTGAAAATCATGTCCTGGATGGAAACCGGTTCAGCCCAAGCCTCCAGGCCAATTTCATAGAATGCAGAAACTGAAAAAGAAAACCAGAATGATTCCATCCTCGAATAACCATAATGTCGGGCATACACATAATAAGCCGACCCAAAATAGGGGTGGCCGATGTAGTTGATCCAGGCATCATCTTCATCCCACTGCCATGAGGTAACATTTTCAGTCCAGTTCTCAGTACCATGTTCCCAGTTGATCTTATCTTTATCCCAATTGGAAACACTCTCGGGTAACATGTAAATCCCCGCCAGCACCACAAAAGCAGGAACGGCAAAATACAAAGCGTCTTCACCCAATATTGAATAACGGCCAAGTAAACCGTCTTGTTCAGGGGGCTCCAGTTCATCATAGTACTGGGCAAGATCAAATGCCCCAAGCTCTCTTTCCAGAAAAACAGGCAGTATGCCAAGAATAATTTCTATGTCATCCTCAGGGCCACAACAGGCCATCCCCTGCGCCTCTTCCTTCTGTTGCTTATTCTCAGCAGCAGAAAGCAGGCCATAAGGATATAAAAGAAAAATTATACAAAAGAAAAAAAGAACAAATGGTTCTTTCAAGTTTTTTTTGAACATGAACATGCCTAAAACCTGACACCCCACAGATAAGCGTTAGACTCCGAGGAGGGTATACAGTCCCTTGGTGGTGAGAATAAACTGCAATTTTAAAATCTTTGGATAAAACAAATGGATAATAATATAACAACTCATCAGACCATCTGTGAAGTCATTAACAATCATCCTGACTACTTTTTTGCTCATTCCTTATTGGACTGTCAAAACAAGAGATGACTCGTAGTCTCCTATCTCAATAGATGATATATTGCCATTCCATTAAGATGCCAACCCTGCAATTCGAACGAAACACGGTGGACAATATCAAGAGTTACACCCACGGTCACGATTCTTAACACAATTCCAGTCAGACAGAAATAAAGAACAGCATGAAAAAGGCGTAACTATTCAGGAATTTGCCAAAAAAATGGCAAGATATCTCGAAAAGCAGTGACATAGGACTTCTAAGAGCTTATCCGAGAATAGACATTTTGAAAAATACGTTGGCAGGGTTTACTGCGTAACTGAGGCTATAGATTGTTTACAGCCTCAGTTGAATGTTGCACGTAACAGAATATTAAAAGCTCTACAGTGACAAAAACACATTACATTTCCCGCAAGAGAGCAAGGAGTTTATCGAGTTTCGGAAGTTGTTCCGTGGTAACAGTTAAGGATCCTTCACGGCAATCAGCTTCCATTGCATCTGTCACTTCTCTGATGCCATCAAAACCAAGACTTGCTGCAGCACCCTTTATGGAGTGAGCACTTCCTCTTCCCATTTCAGCGTCTCCCTTGGCGATACTTTGAGTCAAGTTTGCAAAATCTGATGCTGAAGATTCCTTGAAAATTTCTATCAATTCCTGTAACAATTCTTCATCATCTGCTGCCTGCTCCAAGGCAAAGTTTTTGTTCCATTTCAAATCACTCATCTCAACTCCTTCTGCACACTTTATAGTGATATATTTATTTAACCGCTGAATAAAAAATAGTATTCAAAATGCTATCATACCTGCCTTAGGATTTGCAAACGATATAATTTAGAGGCAAAGCCTGAGATATTTTTTTTACAGAGATGACCCCATCACGTAAAATACGACATGTATATTCTTTTCCAACACATCGAACAATTGTAGAACCTTTTCCGCCAGGTGCTTCTCCTCCATCAAGGATAAAGGAAACTTGATCCCCCCAGAGATCATGAACCTCAGAAGCAGTTACCAGAGCAGGCTCGCCACTTATATTTGCACTGGTTGCAGTAAAAGGTTTTCCCCATAATTCGCAGAGATGCTGAGCTACTGGATTTGAAGAAATCCTTATAGCCAAGGTATCACCTCCACCTGTAAGTAAAGAGGAGGTAGTTGTATGAGCTGGAAATATAAGCGTGAGTGGACCTGGCCAAAAAACACTGATAAGTTTTTTATAGGGCAGAGGAATAGAACGAACAGAAGAAGAAAGATTTTTAAGATTGGGAACAAGAAGAGAAAGGGGTTTGCTTATTTCTCTTTTTTTGAGTGTATATAGTGAAGAAATGGCCTGGTCGTTTTCAGGGTCAACGGCCAGGCCATAAAAAGTCTCTGTTGGAAAAGCAACAATCCCCCCCTCTTGTAAAGCACTGAGTGCCTGCTCAAATGCATGATCGGATGGGTAAACAAAAAGAGACAAAACTAATTACAGGCCAATACGTTTTGCTTTTTCCTCAACTTCTCTTACCATGGTTATTTTGTACTCTGCAACTTTTTTGGCAAGATTTGTATCCTCAAGTGCCAAAATTCGAGCGGCTAGAACCCCGGCATTCTTGGCACCGGGTTTGCCGATACCCATGGTCGCCACAGGAATTCCCGGAGGCATCTGGACTGTTGCCAGCAGGGCATCCATTCCTTGTAACGGTGATGCATCGAGCGGAACACCAATAACAGGTAAATCAGTATGAGCGGCAAGAATACCCGCAAGATGGGCAGCCATTCCAGCACCGGCAATTATCAGTTTAAGGCCACGTTTCTGGGCTGTTGAGGCAAAATTCGCTGCACGTTCAGGGGTTCGATGGGCTGATGCAACAGTCATTTCATACGGGATATCCATGGACTTTAAAAAATCTGCTGCAGCCTGCATCACAGGGAGGTCGGAATCACTGCCCATAACAATACCTACCACAGGTTTTGCATCAAGCTCCTGCCGTTTTGCTAAAGCCTTTGCCCCAATATCTGTTCGAAAAAAAGAGCCGGTCCACGAAATCAAACCGACTGCTTTATACGCATTGGCAATTGCTTTTTTTAGATCTTTACCTACTGCGGTCACTCCCAGAACCCTGCCGCCAGCGGAAGCAACCCTGCCGTTTCGAGTCTGCGTTCCGGCATGAAAAACCACAACACCTGGTACATCTGAGGCTTTTTTTAAGCCACGTATGTTTTTACCCTTTTCATACGATCCGGGATATCCTCCCGATGCAATAACCACACACACAGTAGGTCGTGGATCAATCTTCATCTCAATTTGATCAAGACGTTCGTCAATGGCTGCATCAAAAATATCCACCACATCACTTTTCAATCGCATGAGAAGAGGCTGAGCCTCAGGATCACCAAAACGACAATTGAACTCAAGAACCTTTACATCCGAGCCATCTATCATAAGACCGGCATAGAGCATTCCTTTGTAAGGGCGCCCTTCTGCTGCCATTCCTTGAATCGTTGGCAGCATAACCCGTTCCATGACATAATCAGCAATTGATTCCGTAACAACAGGAGCTGGCGAATAGGCTCCCATTCCCCCGGTGTTCGGTCCTTTATCACCATCAAAAACAGCCTTGTGATCCTGTGATGTGGGCAAGGGAAGAACAGTCTTACCATCTGTAAAGGCGATGAAGGATGCCTCTTCACCTTTCAGGCAATCTTCAATAATGAGTTTATTCCCGGCATCACCAAAAGCCTTATCACGCATTATGAGATCAACCGCCTCTTTTGCTTCTTTAACTGTGGCAGCAACGATTACTCCTTTTCCAGCTGCAAGGCCATCAGCTTTAACCACCAGTGGGGCACCGCATTTGTCTATATACTTTTTTGCTTTTTTTCGATCTTTGAACACCTTGAAATCAGCAGAAGGTATTTTATATTTTTTCAAAAATTCTTTTGTGTACACCTTACTGCCTTCAAGAATCGCGGCATCCTGTGAAGGCCCGAAGATCCGTAACCCTTCACGCTCAAATACATCAACGATACCAGCGGTCAAAGAAAGTTCCGGTCCAACGACCGTAAGATCTATCTTTTCTTTCTTGGCAAAACTGACCAGGGCGTCCACATCAGTGACACTGATATCCACACAATCCGCCATCCTTTTAATACCGGCATTACCTGGAGCACAGTATATTTTGTTCACACGGGGACTCTGATGAATTTTCCAGACAAGTGCGTGTTCACGACCTCCTGATCCAATAACCAGAACTTTCATACTTTATCTCCTGATAATTATTACCAGCCATTTCTGTAAGACAGAAACAACTGAGATGTTTACTGTAAGGTTTGAATTTCTCAAAAAACTGTAAATAGTTTCGTTGTATTGTCAGTTGATTCAAATAAAAAAAATCACAATTTCAAAGACAAAAGATTGACAATTCTGCTGATTTGAATACAATGAATGAATAGTCATTCATTATATATTCCTTTATTATTTTTTCAAGTGTCGAAGTCATAAAGATCCTGAGACATATTCAAACCGATGAAGGCAGCCAACAAGCACTCAAAAATAATTCACGCGGCAACAAAAGTCTTTGCCAAAAAAGGCTTTTTCAATGCAAGAATATCCGATATAGCTAAAGAAGCCAAGGTGGCTGATGGAACTATCTACCTCTACTTTAACAATAAGTATGATATTCTTATCTCTGTTTTTGAAAAAGAAATCGGTAGCCTGATTGAACAGGTCAAAAAACTTCTTGCAGTTGAAGAAGATCCAAGAAAAATGCTCGAAATCTTCATCGAAAAGCATCTCACGGTGATGAAAAAAAACAAAAACCTGGCAGAGGTCATTCAAATTGAGCTCAGACAGAGTGCTAAACTGATCAAAGACTATCGAAACAATAAATTCAGTGAATATATCAATATTATTTCTTCAATTATCAAACTTGGCCAGGAACAATCTATTTATCGCCCCTCGATACAGCCGGGAATAGCCAAGCGGGCTTTTTTTGGTGCACTTGATGAAATTTCACGTATCTGGACTGTGGGCATGGCAACAAAATACACAGTGGAGGAAACAACTCAACAAGTTCTTGAGATTTTTCTTTGTGGTATTCTGGAGCCGGGAGCATCAGTGCGCTAACGCGCCAAACAAATAAAAGCATAACCATTTAAGCGCCTTACTCCACCCCCTTGTCACTCTTCAGCCCCCCTTACTCATAGGATTTGCCTTGTCTACCAGCAACTTTTAACTAGTTGAGGTGATGACACAAAATGTGCAATTTTAAAATATTAATAATTAAGCGTTGTCAATTGATTATTGATTATTAATAAAAACATTCTTTTGACAATTTCCTGGAATAACAACACAAATAATCAATAATCAATTGTTAACGACTAATGACTAACGCTTA
>JAOZQU010000189.1 GCA_029932055.1 Desulfocapsa sp. | reverse complement strand
CCCCGGTTACCTTTAAGGCATTCTTTGGAAAACGACCTGAAGGTGAAACATATCAAGGTATTCAGGAAGCACCGCTTTCCATGCTGATCCCCATAGTGATTGCATGTACAATATCAGTGCTGCTTGGTATCTTCCCTGACGTTATGATGCAATTTGTAAAGGCGGTGACAGGATGATTATAAATCTGATCGATTATCTTCGGGATCGGTTACAGTACGTAACCTACTCTTGCTATGTGGCCATGGCCTTCATAGTTATCTGGAGTCTGTCCGTGGATACAAGCCACGCTCATACATGGGCTGAAAAAATGATACCAGGCTTCTGGTCACTCTTTGGCCTTTGTAGCTGTGCTATCGTGATTATGGTTGCCAGATGGTATGGCAAAAGCGGGATCCAGACCCGGGAGGATTATTATGACAATTAGTTTTATTCATCCGGCACTCATCATGATCGTGGGAGCATGCCTGCTGCCCATGGTGAGAGGACCGTTTCGCAAGCCTTACATGTTTCTGGTTCCCCTGCTCACATTTATTGATGTAATTTATCTGAGCGGGCATCCAGGTACATACGGTGTTTTCCAGTTCATGAACTGGGAACTTACTTTTGGTCGCGTAGACCGCCTGTCAATGATTTTTGCGTTCATCATGTCCTTGATGGCCATTATTGGTACCATATACGGGATGCACGTAGAAGATGAATGGCAACATATTGCCGCATGGTTCTATGTAGCAGGCTCACTCGGTGCTATATATGCTGCAGATTATATCACTCTCTTTCTCTTCTGGGAAATGATGGCCTTTGCCTCAACCTTCCTGATCTGGGCAAGAAAAGATGATGAAGCCTTAGCAGCTGGTTACCGTTACATACTGGTTCACACCTTTGGCGGAGTTGTTCTTCTACTTGGGTTTGTTCTTCGCTACCAGGCAACAGGTGATCTCAGCTTTGGTCAGTTGAATGTTTCTTCTCCTGAATTCTACACCTGGCTGATCATGGCAGGCCTCATGTTGAATGCCGCTGTTCCACCGCTGCATTCATGGCTGCCTGATGCCTACTCCAAAGCAACAGCAATTGGTGCCGTATTCATGTGCGCCTTTACAACAAAAACTGCAGTATACACCCTCATTCGAAGCTGTTCAGGGTTTGACGTACTGATATATCTTGGCGTCATCATGGCCATATATGGCATTATTTATGCGATAATGGAAAACGATGTCCGCAAACTGCTTGGTTGGGAAATTGTGTCACAGGTTGGTTACATGGTCGTCGGCGTAGGAATTGGAACCAGTCTTGCAATTAATGGAGCCTGTGCTCATGCCTTTGCCCATATCCTTTACAAAGGTCTGCTTTTCATGGCTGCCGGTGCTATCCTCACCACAACCGGTAGACAGAAACTTACACAACTCGGTGGATTATATAAAAAGATGCCGGGAACAATGATTTTCATGCTCATTGGTGGACTTGCCGTCTCAGGACTGCCCTTGATGTCTGGATTTATTTCTAAATCCATGATCATAAGTGCAGCCTTTGAATCACATATACTCTGGGCAGGCTTTGCATTGACCTTAGTCTCTGCAGGTACCTTCCTTGCTGCAGGCTTACGACTTCCCTACCTCATTTTCTTTGGCAAAAACAACTGTTCAGAAGAGACTTGGGAAAAGGCTCAGGAACCTTCCTGGAACATGCAACTGGCCATGGCCATTGGTGGATTCCTCTGTATCTTTCTTGGATGCTATACTCCATTTCTCTACAATATGTTGCCCAACACAGGAGTCGTATTTCATCCATACAACGCCTACCATCTTAGTGAGACTATTCAGATTATGGCCTTCACAGCTTTTGGATTCTTCATGCTTCGCAAATACGTGATGCCAAAAGATACCACCAGCCTTGATTTGGACTGGTTCTACCGCATGGGTGGACGTGCATTTCTCTGGACTGTAAAAAATCCACTGCAATGGTGCGATAACTCACTGGGCAAGTTCTACAAATCATTCGGTATCAATTGTCTTATGACAACATCTGCATTCTGGTCGTGGTTTGACTGGCATGGAATTGATGGAGTCGTTGATGGAACTGCCCGCTGTGTACGTGCCATTGGCCGCAGGGTCAGCATTGTTCTGCAACGAGGTCAAATTCAACAGACAATTTGTTACACGGTGTCCTTTGCTGCCGTTCTTCTTGTAGCTTACGTTTGGATATAACTTGTATAAAAGACCATTGGCGAACTGCAACAAAACTTGAGAAGTATCGCTCTCTTTATTTAAGACAGCAATTTTTCAGATATAAACAAATAAACTGATATTGAGGAACACTGGAAATGGATCAACTACTAATCAATCCAGATTATCCACACATTCTGAGTACGCTGATTTTCCTGCCCCTGGCAGGAGCATTTGTACTGCTTTTTGTAAGGAATGAATCTTTTGCGCGGTACTGGGCACTAGGTATTACATCGCTCATAGCACTCCTTTCCATTCCCCTGGTCAAAGCTTTTGATATGACCACCAGTAAATACCAGTTTGTTGAGCAGGTAAGCTGGATTAAATCTTTAAACATACAATATGTCATTGGAATTGACGGAATATCCATTCTTCTGGTCATGTTGACAACCCTGATAATGCCACTCTGTGTGCTGGCTTCCTGGAGTTATATTAAAACCAGGATTCCTGCCTTCATGGCATGTCTGCTTATAATGGAATGTGCCATGCTTGGTGTTTTCATGGCACTTGATTTTGTCCTGTTCTACGTTCTCTGGGAAGCAATGCTTATCCCAATGTATATGCTCATTGCAATCTGGGGTGGTCCAAGAAGAATTTATGCATCCATTAAATTCTTTCTCTATACCCTTGCCGGATCAGTTATGCTGCTTGTTGCCATTATATGGCTTTACATTCACAACGGATACAGTTTCTTTATCCCGGATATGATGTGGCAAAACTACTCAAGCACTGCTCAGATTTTTCTGTTCCTTGCATTCTTTCTTGCCTTTGCCATTAAAGTACCCATGTTTCCTTTTCATACATGGTTACCTGCTGCACATGTTGAAGCGCCAACAGCCGGTTCCGTTATACTTGCATCGGTTCTGCTTAAAATGGGAACCTATGGTTTCCTTCGCTTTGCCATCCCCATCACTCCGGAAGCCACAATGCTGCTAGCCCCAGCCATACTTTGGCTATCCATCGCAGGCATTATATATGGTGGTTTAACTGCTCTTGCCCAAAGCGATATGAAAAAGCTGATTGCTTATTCCTCTGTTGGGCATATGGGTTTTGTAACACTTGGTATATTTGTACTCAATACTGCTGGAGTTGAAGGTGCAATTCTACAGATGATTAATCATGGTATAACTACTGGTGCACTCTTTCTCTGTATTGGAATGATCTATGAACGTACTCATTCCAGAGAACTTCGGGACGCAACAGGCGTTGGTAAACATATGCCAATTTACGTCACCTTTTTGACCTTCTTCTCCCTGTCATCATTTGGATTTCCTGCAACAAACAGTTTTGTAGGTGAATTCCTGATCCTTGCTGGAACATTTGAATACTCCATTCCACTTGCCATGGCTGCCATTCCTGGTGCAGTAATTGCTGCGGCATACATGCTTCGTATGTTGCAGAAAATCGTCTGGGGTGGAACTGATAATCCTGATCAATCCTGGATCAAAGATCTCAATGTTCGTGAGATTGTAACATTAGCGCCCTTTCTTTTCTTTGTATTCTGGATAGGACTTGGAGCGCAGCCATTTATTGATATTATTCACGTGAGTGTAGATAATCTGCTGAACAACTACCATGGTTTTCATAGTCAAGCTGTGGCAGTGACAGAATTAATTACCCATTAATTGAGTTCAACCTCAACAATCTGCAGAAGGTAATACAAATGCAATTTCTCCCTGAGTTAATACTGTTGGGTGCAGGCCTTATCATCTTTATAGTCAGCCTTGGTAAAACCAATGCCGCTACCACAAGAGACATCGCCATTGGACTTGGTGCCGCCACTTTTGGCGCTACTCTTCTCAGTTATAGCCAAGAGGGCAAACTCTTTTTCAATGCGTATCAAATTGACCTCTTTTCGCAGGTCTTTAAGACCCTGATTGCCGGTGCCATGTTATTGGTACTTCTTTTTGGTCAGAAACTGAAAGGAATCTCAGAAAAAGTCCATTCTGAATACTATCTCTTTCTATTCATGAGTGTACTTGGACTGATGATGCTTGTTTCCAGTGTCGAACTTCTCTCCATCTTCGTTGCCTTGGAACTCTCCTCTTTTGCCGTCTACATCATGGTTCCCATGCGTGATGACGAAGGTAAATTCAGATTTCAGATGGAAGCAGGAATCAAATACTTGCTGTTTGGAGTAACCGCAACAGGTTTTATGCTCTTTGGTATGAGTTATATGTATGGCCTCACTGGTTCCACAGAACTCGTTGTTGTTGCAAAAGAACTCACTGTTATGTGGAATCAACCGGCAGCAGTCATAGCCATGATGATGGTTCTTGCCGGATTCTTTTATAAACTAGCTATCTTCCCTTTTCATTTCTGGGTTCCAGACGTATATGAAGGTGCTTCTAATGAGACTACAGCATTTATTGCCTCTGTGCCAAAACTTGCTGCCGTTGCCTTACTTATTCGCCTGGTAAGCCTTATCAGTGGAGATGGACAGGTTATTCTCAATGTACTGCTCGTTTGCTCAATAGCCTCCATGTTTTATGGAAATCTTTCAGCACTCGTGCAGACCGATGTCAAGCGTATGCTCGGTTTTTCCGGTATTGCACATGCTGGTTTTGTACTTCTTGGTATTCTCACCTTCCAAATTACCGGCTATGCCAATGCCATGTATTACATTATCGGATATGTGGTCATGAATCTGGCTTGTTTTCTCGTTATCTGTACAGTCTCTAAAAATGGCGAGAATATATCTATCGATGATTTATCAGGCCTTCACAAACGTTCTCCAATAATGGCCTTTACATTAGCAGTTGGACTTTTTGCTCTCGCAGGCATTCCTCCTTTTGTCGGTTTCATGGGTAAATTTATGGTGCTTGCTGCAGCTCTGAAAGAAGGATATCTGCTTGTTGTTATCCTGGCGGCCATCAATACAGGTATTGCTATATATTACTATCTATCTGTTATTCGTGTGACCTACTGCTCCGACCCTGAAGAGCGTGCACCGGTGAGCTCTTCCATGCTCATTAATATTACTTCTGTTTTTCTTTTAGCTGTTATCATCATCATGGGTGTACAGCCTCAGCTTTTTGTAGACTACGCATCAAATGTGGTACAAACAATCATGTAATAGAACCGTTGCAAACTTTTAGCTCAAAGAGCTCTGTGACATGCTCACAGGGCTCTTTTTTTATTGTAAAATAATATCGTACATATATTAAAAACTGTTCATCACCTCAGTTTATTTTAAATATCCTGTTTTTCTTTTTCAGTTTTTGATAAATCGTGTATAATTCATTGTTAAATTGAATGATTTCAAATTAATTTTTTTTTCGCGCTGGACTGCATAATCGTCAGATCAGCTTAAATATTACTGTACAATCAGCATATTGCTTTACTTTACTTAAAGCATATACCTATTCTGTCAATCTCAAGATATATTCGGAGGAGCAATTTATGAAAAACAAAGAATTACAATCATCCCTTATTAAGTCAGGTATCCTGACGCTACTGTTTATTTTCTTCATTTACGCATTTGCTGTAGGAGATTCCGGTGGTGTTGGCGGCACTATCTGTTCCATATTTTCCGGTGCTCTCTTTCTGCTAGGCTTAATTGTTGCCGTTGCAGTTAGCATCATTGTAATGTTTGGCATCTACTTTGGAATTCTATACCTCTTTGATGTTAAAATTTGCAAAAAAACCTACGCTGAATTCAAAACCAAACTTGCTGCCTCCTCAAAAGCATTCAGTGGATCATGTGGTTCAAAATGTTCAACCCAAGCCGAAACTGTTATAGTTCCAATTAGCGATGAAGACCTGAAACCTCTTCGCAGCAGCCAGGCTTCACTCTCCAATCAACTTTCCGGACTTGAAAACAGTGTCAGTAGCATTGAGAAAACACTCAGCACAGTTTCCGCCTCCGTAGCTGATGTCAGCGTCGAAATCAGTGAACTTGGAAATAGAGCTGCAACACTTGAAGAAGAGTTACAAGGCAAAGCATCAACAACTGCTATTGATGATTCTGCAAAAAAACTTGCTGCTGATATCTCTGCTCTTCAAAATTCAGTCAAACCCCTTGGGGACAAAATCTCCGAACTTGAATCTACACTCTCTGCCCCTCCAGGCGATGATGACGATACTAGTGATGACCTTCAGGAAACACTTGACACAGCAATCAACGACATAAAAAATGAACTGAAAGGGATGCAAAAATCCATTAGCAGCCTTGCCAGTCAGCCTCAAGAGCAACCTGTTGAGACTAAAGAACCTGAGCATAAGCTTCTTGCCTACTTTAGCAATAAAGACGACGAGAAACAGTTTATTACATTAGTTAACGAGGCAGTAGCTAAAGAAATGACGTATGCTCAGGCAGGTGAATTTCTAACCGATTCCTTATCAAAGGAAGCTGTTAAAGTCATTACTGGCCACCCTTCACTCACAAAAGATTATATAAAAGTTTGCAGACAAAAAAAATGATCCACAGGATCATTAATGTAGTTTGATTTTAAGGCGTCTTAGAGATATTCTCTAAGACGCCTTTTTTTATTGTCCCATTTCTGTTCCATCACCCCACCTCTCGCCCACCAGAAGCATACAAATGAAACCCACCAGAACAGTTACTTACAACACACACTCAACTTTCTTATTGTTTCCTTCACATTTTGTATTGACATCGCCCTCCCGATTGGGTAGTTTGCCGCGGT
>JAOZQU010000188.1:5776-6874 GCA_029932055.1 Desulfocapsa sp. | reverse complement strand
GTGCTGATATCAGGCTGGAAAACATGTCACTATTTCTTAGGCAGTTCCATATAACTCCAAGATGTGAACTTGCGATATTTGATGGTGCAGGCAATCTGGTGGGGTATGGAAACCCTGAACGACTCGTTGTTGACTTCGTTGATCTGGCAGGTAATAAGAAAGTAAAGCAGAATCACCTCTCAAACATAGAAAGCAAGCCGCTTGCAGGTATGGAAGAGGTGTGGCGTGATAATGGCGCAGCCGACCTGGATAATGCACGGTTTCAGGTTGGAGGTGAAGCCTGGATTGGAAATATTGTGAAATTGGATTTGATGCTTGGAAACCCCTTATATATGGGAATTGCCATACCCAATTCAGACTTGTTTAAAGAAGTGGAAAATATTCGTCGTTATTCCATTCTGATAACCATCTTTATTTTGCTTATCACTATCCCTCTCACAGTGATGGTTGCTCTTTTGGTTTCCAGACCACTTAAAAAACTGGCCGAAGAGGTGGAATCTGTTCGCCGGTTTGATTTTAGTGGTAAAAGTAGGGTGCATTCTGTTGTATCAGAAGTTGATGGACTGGCAAAGGCAATGGATTTCATGAAAAAGACCATTTATGAATTTCTTTTTCTGATTGACTCCTTAAATAAGGAGAAAAATTTTGATTCTCTGCTTGAGCGTATCAGCAGTGAAGCAAAAGCAGCAGCGGGTGCCGATGGAGTGTGTACCTATCTCTTTGATGAGGAAAAAGGCCTCCTGCAACCGGGTGTTTACTGTGATGCAAAACAATGCGCCTGGAATATAGAACTCCCATCATTTAATATGGATGACTCCAATCCACTTGTGGCAGCTTTAAAAGATAATAGTGTTGGTCACTGGCATATTAAACCAAATACCAGTAACGGTATGGAACTCCTCCTTGCTGACAATGAAGATGGTGTTACCCTTTGGTGTCTGCCCCTTGAGGATCGTCAAAACAGTTCCATGGGTGTTGTCGTGCTCATCTATAACGGGCGTCCTGATCAGATAAAGGTAGAGCATTTTGCAGATCGACTGATCTTTGTCAGACGTTTGTCAGACGTTTGTCAGGCCTTGCCGGAGTCAGCCTGGAGAC
>JAOZQU010000188.1:0-5676 GCA_029932055.1 Desulfocapsa sp. | reverse complement strand
TTTGTCAGACGTTTGTCAGACGTTTGTCAGGCCTTGCCGGAGTCAGCCTGGAGACCAAACAACTGATAAAAAGTCAAAAAGATCTCTTTGAGGCCTTTATTAAGCTGATTGCAGGAGCAATCGATGCCAAATCTCCGTATACCGGAGGCCATTGTCAGCGAGTACCCGAGATTACTAAGATGCTTGCCCGTGTTGCCTGTGATACCAAAGAAGGGGGCTTTGCTGATTTTGAGCTGACGGAAGACCAGTGGGAGGAGTTGCATGTGGCAGCCTGGCTCCATGACTGCGGCAAGGTAACAACTCCTGAGTTTGTGGTTGATAAGGCCACTAAACTTGAGACGATTTATGATCGTATCCATGAGGTTCGTATGCGTTTTGAGGTGCTGAAGAGGGATGCTGAAATTGGTTGCTGGCAGGAAATTTCTGCTGGTGGCGACAAAGATTCTCTACTGGCAGATCTTGCAGAAAAATGTGATCGTCTGGATGATGATTTTTCCTTTATTGCCCAGTGTAATGAAGGTGGTGAGTTTATGAACTCTGATTGTATTGACAGACTCCATGTGATTGCAGGCTATTGCTGGCAACGAACACTGGATGACCGGATAGGTATTTCCTGGGAAGAGGGTAAACGTAAAGCAAGAACAACAGCGCAGGATTTGCCTGTCATGGAAAGCCTACTCAGTAACCGCGAGGAACATCTTATTCTTCGAAATGATGCAGATCGCATTCCAAAAGATAATCCATGGGGTTTTAAACTTGATGAACCTGAATATCTATATAATCGAGGGGAAGTGCATAACCTCCAGGTGGAACGTGGTACACTGAGTGCGGAAGAACGGTTTAAAATTAATGATCATGTTGTCCAGACCATTAAGATGCTTGAGGTACTGCCCTATCCTAAACATCTGTGCAACGTCCCGGAAATAGCCGGAGGCCACCACGAGACCATGACAGGCACGGGGTATCCAAGAAGACTCACCGGGGATCAAATGTCCACCACTGCCAGGATGATGGTCATTGCTGATGTGTTTGAAGCTTTGACTGCCTCGGATCGACCTTACAAAAAGGCAAAGAAGCTCAGTGAAGCGATTCAAATTATGAGTTTTATGCATAAAGACGGGCATTTTGATAGCGATCTGTATGAATTATTTTTGACTGCCGGGGTGTACAAAGAGTACGGAGAAAAATATCTTGATCCTGAGCAGATCGATGAAGTTAAGGTCGAAAAATATCTCTAAAATAAACAGCTTGAAACAGCAGTCAGGGGAGGGTGACAGGGTTATATTCTTGAGCCGACCATCGTGTAATGGGCCTGGCGCTGTTTTTCGGGCAGAGCAAGAAAATCGGCCACCTCCCGAAGCATATCCTCTCTGTCATCCCGGAGCAGTCCACTGACATTGATATAATTGTTTGCATGGTCACAGGCAAAAAAGGTGTTCAGTGGTTTTAATAATTCCAGCAGCAGTTGCACCTCCAGCACAGTACCTTCAGCTGTCTGCTCCACAAAAGATCCGTCCTCAATCTGCTCCCAGAGTGGACATCTTTTTTCCAGGTTTTTTTCATACAACCATAACCTGCGCAAACGGACAAATTCAGGTTCTGTTTCATTAATGATACTGGCTGTTGAGCGAATGTGCTGGTCTGACTGCCCCTGACCGCCAAGACCGAGCAGGACATAATACGAAGTTTCTATTCCTGCCTCTTTTAACCAGCCGGCGACTGTAACAACCATTTTCGGTGACTGTCCCTTGCGTTGAAACTGCAGGATCTCAGGATCACCAGACTCAAGCCCCATGTGAACCCTGTTTAATCCTGCTTCCGCAAGCAGGTGGATATTATTACGGCCCAGCTTGTGTAAAGTCGAAACCCTGGCGTAACTGGTCAATCGTTTAAGCGGCAAATGCTCACGTAGATAGCTGGCTGCTCCGATAAAGACTTCCATGCCTGCTGACAGCGGGTCGGCATCCCCGAAAAAAGCGGTTTCTACTTCCGGGTGGCGCCGGGTCAGCAGGTCGATATCATGTTTGATTTCAGTCAGGGAGCGGCAGGAATAATCCGGCTGGCCCATGGCAGGGTAAAGGCCGCAGAAACGACAGCGGTTCCAGTTGCAGCCACGGGTTATTCGAACCAGCAGGCTGCGCCATTCGGACGGTGGCCGGATTATTAATGATTCAGGTCGGTCAATCATGTGAATTTATGTTTTTTGGTTCCGTCCTGATTTCATATGCTTTTATTGGGCCTCATAATAATAGCGGTTCAAATCAAAAAGCCCTGATTGCACGGGTTGATTCTTAGTGAAACGCGCCTGAAACCAGTCATAATGTTCCCAGAAATTTTTATTGGCCCGGTTGATACTATATTTGTTGAAGCGTTTAGTTGCCTCCTCTTCATCGATTTCTTTCAGATTAGTCAATAGATCGAAAAAATCCGGTAAGTCATCCTGTTGAATATCTATGAAATAATTAGGGTAGGAACCATAAAATCCCTCAAGAAAATCGGCATTATCTTTTGAGGAATCCAGAGATTTTTTTTCATCAAACATATAGGTAACGTTGTCATGCCAGCGATTGATAACCATTGAAACTACTTCATCAGTCCCATTGTTTTTACGAATGCGTATATAGACAACGTTGGCATTAAAATCATCCATCAGAGAAAAGAATTCAGTGCCGGGTTGAGAAACAGATTCAAAAGCCTGCAGGTAATCAGCCATGGTTTTGTACTGATCCGGCAGAGGTGGAAATTCTTTCCCTGCCGGCAAATAGTTGATCTTATCAAAGCTGATACCAACATCGGGCAGAATATGATTATTAACAATGTGCTCTATGAATTCCTGCTTGGGATTATCGGTCTTGTATGCAATCTTTCCTGGGATCCCTGCATCATAATAAGTAACTTTTTTAGGTTTTACTCCTTTGTACCAGGATTCCATCATGGGTCTACGCTGTTCTGCAGGCATGAAGCCGAGGAAATAGCTCTCTCCTTCTTCACGCAGACCATCCATATATAAACGAACAGCCAATTGGTGGCCCAACGTTCCGTAAACATCAAAACCAGCAACCAGGGCATAGTAAATACGCTCTAATTGTGGATAATCCATGACCCACATGGTTCGAGGCAGATCTCCGAGGACTCCCTTGTGCACTGATGCACTGTCAAAATGACGATAAACTGTAAGTATTGGACTGTCTGCGGCCTTATTTCCTTTCCAGATGGCATCATACCCCTGTCCCTGATAATTATGGGTCATATAATATTCCTGCCGCGCATCATAATATTTCCAAAGGGCCTTATCATATTTGTTACCGATCAGATCCCACACCGGAAACCTACTCCCTTTTTCAATGGGCATGATCAGGTTATCCTTCTGCAGTTTCAGGAAGGCTGGATACTGGACACTTAAATCATGATCCGGATCCTGAAACAGAACCCAGAAATGATCATGAATAACATTCAAGGCGATTTGGCCACGACAGACTGGCCCTCGAATAAAAGTCATAATGATATAATGGCAATTGTCGAGGAGAAACTGATAGCGGGCACGTGGTGGAATCTGCTCAAAACTTGCAAAGGGATTGGCGCTCTCTATTGGATCATAACCGACTAGATGAGGTTCCTGCAGCCAGTCCGGCTCAATGAATATCTCTTTAAAGCGATTAAGCTTGGCATCATCAAAATCAAAGACCATATGGGTTTTATGAACAATGGTCGAATGAATCTTCCGGAAACGATAATAAAAGGTATCCACACCGGGATCATCATAAGGACGAACCGTATTAATCAGTTCAACAGGACGGCCTGGAGGAGTTGTGGAACGGAGCAGCTCGTAATATTCTTTGGTGTCAGTGCCAAATTTTATGTGGGCAAGAAACAGATGCTCGTAGAGATAGCGGGCAGTCATACCATATTTGGGATCCTGATTGTTGAGAAAAGTCTCCCATTTTACAATGAACGCTGCGTCTGCAGCTTTAGGTGAGGTTAACTCCTGCTGTTCAGAGGCTGTTGGCCCCTTGGCACCTTGAGCCAGCCAACCGGCAATCAGTTCAAACTCTTCCTGTTTTAACGGAGGAAAGCCAAAGGGCATTCCCCGATTGGGATGTTTAGACAGGTACCCATCCAGTTCTATGGAAGTCTCGGAACAGGTTAGGTCATTTGCTTCCGAATAATAGTCTCCTTTGGATTCAGGGTTTTTCATTTTATGAGAAAGAATCTGGAGCATCAATGAGTTATTCAGGCCATCGGAAACACTACTTTCTGTGACTGTATGAAAGTCCTTTTGTCGCCATTCCTCTGTGGTCTCGGCATCAATAAACAACCGGGTTGGATCCATGGTTGTCAGTCGGGTTGCATTATACACTGCCTTTTTACTGCCACCACGATCAACACCCTCATATGAACTCAGTTTAAGCTGGCATGGTGAATTGTAGCAGGAGTGGCAGACTGCGCAGCGTTTATCCAAGATCGGTTTAATCTCGTGGAGATAGTTGACTGTATAAGTAGGGAGTTGAACCTGAATGGGATCCGGTGCTTTTTTGGCACAACCGGCAAGGATCAGGATGAGACAAAGGATCGGTAGTTTCAGGTATTTCATTGTTTGTTGCTCCTTTTTTTCGAAATCAAAGGTGTTTGTTGGAAATTCTCAATGCATTACTGCGAATCCAGGTAACCGGGAAGAAAGCCGGAACTCATTTTAGAGCTTTACTCTTCTGTGTCAGGTAGACTCATGTCCGGGAAAAATCCTGTGGCATTTTCAAGATTAGCAAGGGCCGTATTATAAGCAAAATAAGTGGTTACCAGATTACTTTTTGATTCCGTAAAACGAATTTGAGCATCATTGAACTCTATCATGTCACCGAGGCCGGTTTTATACCGTCCATCAGCTAAATCCAGATTTTCTTTTGCAAGTTTTGTGATTTTGTCAGCAAGAAAGACAGAATCCCGTTTCTCTTCGGCAAGGTGAAAGCTGTCAGTTACTTCCTGTATGGCATTCAGCTGGGTATCGCGTAACTGGGCACGCGTACTTCTGAGGTTGGATTTTGCTTCTGTAACTTCACCATTGGTACGAAAGCCTGAAAAGAATTCCCAGTCAAGGCCAATGCCTACCTGCCACTGGTCGTTTAAGGTTGCAAGGTCAGTGTCATAGGTGTTGTAGGAGCCCTTGGCTCCAATTTCAGGCCAGTAGCCACTTTCGGCTACTGTGAGTGTTGACTGGGCAGAATCGATTTTTCTCTGTGCCCGGACAAGATCCGGTCGTTGTTCTGTTGCTTTTTGCAGCAATTCTTGAAGAGAGCCGGGGATGGGTAAAAGGAAATTACTGAAGTCTGTAGGGTCACGTTCATCCATTTGAATGTGATATTTGCCATTCTCCGGCACCAGACCAACAATTCTGTGCAGCGCAACTTTAGAAGATTTTAACGCAAACTGTCTTTGAAGAAGAAGCAGGTTTGATTTGCTCAACTCCACCTCGGCATTTGTGACATCGATTTTTGACTTGACTCCTGCTTTGTAATACTCAAGGGCACGATCGTAATGCATCGTATAGCTGCTAACCTGGTCGTTGGCGACCATGATGAGGTAATGTTTGG
The DNA here is from genome assembly GCA_029932055.1 of Desulfocapsa sp. GTDB lineage: Bacteria > Desulfobacterota > Desulfobulbia > Desulfobulbales > Desulfocapsaceae > Desulfocapsa. The sequence goes on along the minus strand of JAOZQU010000188.1, from coordinate 91 downwards.
CAAGTACATCATAATATGCACCTTTCACCTGAAAGACAATGTCTGAGCCAACAGTATTGAGGTAGGCTATGGCGGCTTCAGTCTCGTGGTT
>JAOZQU010000187.1 GCA_029932055.1 Desulfocapsa sp. | reverse complement strand
TTGATTATCATCGGGGCTATAAGTTCAGTACCTATGCAACCTGGTGGATTCGTCAATCTATTACCCGCGGCATTGCCGACCAGGGGCGTACCATCAGGCTCCCTGTGCATATGATCGAGACTATCAACCGTCTGCTCAGGGTGTCTAAAGATTTTATTCGCGAAGAAAATCGTGAACCCAGCCCGGAGGAGATGGCTGAGCAGCTTGGGACAGACGTCGAAAAGGTGAAAGCTGCTCTGAAAACTGCCAAGGATGCCATATCACTTGATACCCCGGTGGGTGACGATGAAGAGACCTTCTTGGGTGATTTTATAGAAGATTGCACAAGCCTTGGCCCCCATGATGCCTCCATGGTGGAAAGTTTAAAAGAGTGTCTTTGCAAGGTAATGTCTTCTCTTTCTCCGCGTGAGGCTAAAGTTGTGCGTATGCGTTATGGCATAGATATCGGGTGCGACCATACCCTTGAAGAAGTCGGGAAATGTTTTGCTGTGACCAGAGAACGAATTCGTCAGATTGAGGCTCAGGCAATCAAAAAATTGAAACATCCTTCGCGCGTGGATGAGTTACGCGTTTTTATGACTGATTGATAAGAAATATTTTGTCTCCATTATTGATCCCGGACTTTTGTCCGGGATTTTTGTTTAATATGAAGTAACTATTATTTGGGGCGTTCCTAAAAAGTTACAGGACAGCGGTTGCGCAAAGTACCAGCTAATCACCTGAATATAGATACAATGTAGAGAGAGATAGGTTATGTCGGATAATCCGGTAATTGATTGGATGACCTTGAGTTTTGTTCCCGGTCTTGGGAGCAAGGGTATCCGGCAGTTGATCACTCGTTTCGGTAGTCCAGGTGCTCTTTTTTCCGCATTTAAAAATGGTACGGAGAAAAGTTCCGGAGTTCGGAAACAGGTGTGCGCAAGCCTTTTAAATCCCACCCCCCTTCGTGAAAAAGCAAAGGCCCATTTAAAAAGAATACAGGCCGGTGGAGCAGAAGCTATCTGCCCCGATAATGTCGAATATCCTCAATCTCTGAAAGAGATCGCGGATTCTCCTCCGGTACTTTATGTGCAGGGGCGCATCGATTTACTCAGCTCTCTTTGTCTGGCCATGGTAGGTTCTCGGGCCGCTACAGCTTATGGAAAACGAAGTAGTTTTTCATTGGCACGGGATCTGGCATCAGCTGGGGTCACCGTGGTGTCAGGTCTTGCACTTGGTGTTGACAGTGAGGCACACAGCGGTGCATTGTTAGCCCAAGGCGCTACCATCGGCGTGCTTGGCTGCGGGCTTGATGTTGTTTATCCAAGGCAAAATCAAAAATTGTACGAACAGATCCGTAAGCATGGGCTTCTGGTCACAGAATATCCATTGGGTACAAAGCCGGATGGCTTCCGTTTTCCTGCCAGAAACCGAATTATTGCAGGATTAAGCCGAGGGGTTGTGGTGGTGGAGGCTGCAAGAAAATCCGGATCTCTTATCACTGCTGAAATGGCACTTGATGAAGGGCGGGATGTTTTTGCTGTGCCTGGGCAGATTGATTCTTTTAAGAGCTGTGGTACACATTGGCTCTTGCAGCAGGGTGCCAAACTGGTACAATCTGCAGATGATATACTTGTTGAGCTTGATTGCAGCTGGCAGGCAAGGAGCAATGGTGAGAGTACTGATACTGATATTGTCGGAATTGATGTGGATCCGGAAGCACGTGAGTTGCTGCAAAGCATCGATGTCTATCCCGCTTCCCGCAATGAATTAATAATAAAATCCGGCCTGGGCCCTGCTAAAGTGACTGAACTGTTGCTTCTCCTTGAACTTGAAGGACTGGTGGAAATGCTGCCGGGTGATGAAATACGACGTCTTGTTTGATTGAAAAATAATAGAATGAGGACAGAAATGCTTGAAATTCAATTTGCTCCATCGATTTTATCTGCTGATTTTACACGTCTTGGCGAGGAGATTGCTGCTGTGGATCAGGCTGGTGCGGAAGTCATCCATATTGACGTAATGGATGGTCATTTTGTACCAAACATTACCATTGGTCCGCTGGTGGTGAAGGCAGCGCGTAAAGCCACCGAGAAAGTGCTGGATGTTCATTTGATGATAAGTGATGCCGATAAATATATTGATTCTTTTGCTGCAGCCGGTGCTGACTGGATTACCGTCCATGTGGAGGCCTGCACTCATCTCCATCGAACAATCAGCCGAATTAAAGAATTGGGGAAAAAAGCCGGCGCAGTGTTAAACCCTGCAACACCGTTAACGAGCCTGGATTATATACTCGAAGATTTGGATCTGGTGATGCTCATGAGTGTTAACCCAGGTTTTGGCGGCCAGTCTTTTATTGAATCAACTCTTGCCAAGACCGATAGTCTGAAAAATAGAATCGATGCTCTGGGACTTCCAATCGGCATTGAAATTGATGGTGGAATAAGTCCTGGAACCATTGGACGTGTTGCAGAGGCAGGTGCTAATATTTTTGTTGCCGGCTCTGCAATTTATGGGTGTGATGAATATGCGCCGGTTATTGCTGAAATGCGCACACTGGCTGAAGAGGGAAGGGCAAAAGGAGGTTGAGAACAGGATATGGCAAATACATGGAGATCCATTGATGAATGCAAAGCGTTTGCAGGCCTTAAACGTCTGGCGGAAAGTCCGTTTGATCTGACTGCCAATGCAGCTTTAAGCCCTGAGCGCTTGCAAAACTTTGTTTGTAAAGGGGTTGAATTTGATCTGCTCTATGCCTGTCAGCGGGTGACGCCGGAGGTTTTAGATGGTCTGCAGTCTCTTGCTGATGAATGCATGCTGGTGGATCAATTTAAACAGATGCGTGAAGGGGCTGTTATGAACAGACTTGAAAATTATCCTTCTGAGGAACGACAAGTTCTCCATACTGCCTGCCGCGATATTTTTTCTCGCGACCCTGCCTGCGAAGCTGCATCGAATCAGGCAAAAACAGAACTTGAAAAGCTCAAAGTTTTTCTTCATGAACTGGATCAGGGCCTTGTTTGTAATGCAAGTGGAGAATCCTTTGATACTCTAATTCATATAGGGATCGGTGGCTCAGATCTTGGCCCAAGATCAATTTATGAGGCCCTGTCAGCCTACAAAAAGAAAAGTCGTGGTGTTTATTTTATCTCCAATGTAGACCCTGATGATTCAGCGGCGATTCTTGAACGCGTCGATCTTTTAAGAACTCTGGTGCTGGTAGTTTCCAAGAGCGGGACAACCCTTGAAACGCTGAGCAATGAAAGTATGGTTCGTACGGCTTTAAAGGAAGCAGGGCTTGACCCTGCGCGTCAATGTCTGGCGGTCACTGGAGAATCGAGCCCCATGGATAATCCGGATCGGTATCTTCGTTCTTTTTATATGTATGACTATATCGGCGGTCGTTTTAGCTCAACATCAATGGTTGGGGCTGTCATGCTTGGTTTTGCATTGGGCTATGACCAGGTTCTGGAGTTTCTGCAAGGGGCATCATTGATGGATGAGGCAGCAGGAGAGAAAGATCTTCGCAAAAATCTTCCACTGCTGCTCGCCATGCTTGGCGTCTGGAATCACAATTTTCTTGCTATGGATACAGTGGCAATCCTTCCCTATAGTCAGGGCCTGCACCGATTTCCTGCCCATCTCCAGCAGTGTGATATGGAATCCAATGGTAAATCGGTTCAGCGAAATTCCAGGCAGGTACAAATCAAGAGTGGGCCAATTGTCTGGGGCGAACCGGGAACCAACGGACAACACGCTTTTTATCAGTTACTTCATCAGGGAACCGAAGATGTGGCAGTGGAGTTTATCGGCTTCAGGCAAAGCCAGCGCGGAAAAGATTTGGTAATTCAGGGGAGCAGTTCCCAGCAGAAACTTATTGCTAATCTGCTAGCGCAGTCCATGGCTCTGGCTGTTGGTAAAGATGATGAGAATCCGAACCGGCGTTTTTCTGGGAATCGTGTGAATGTTATTCTTATGGCAAAACGATTGACACCAAAAAGCATGGGAGCACTTTTAGCACTGTATGAAGCAAAAATAGTGTTCCAGGGATTTTGCTGGAATGTGAATTCTTTTGATCAGGAAGGAGTGCAACTCGGAAAAGTTCTTGCCGGTCAGATTTTGTCTGCCATGCTTGTAAAAGCAGGGGGAGAATCTGTGGCCGCGGCTTTTCTCAAGGCTGCAGGAATAAAGTAGATGTTTTGATGATGAAAAATGAATGTTCATTCAGTTTTCCTCCTGCACTGTTTCGTTTTTTGTTGACAAAGAGCCTGTTCAGAGATATTCTCCCACGCTGAATGACTATTCAATAGTGTCCGTTTCATAGTCTGTTGTTTTTATCATTAGTGATGGTAAGAAATCAGGCAGCCGGGACGAACGGTTTCATTTTCTGACTGTCAGTTTTTGAAGCAATCACTTTTGATGCGTATATTCTGGTAAAGGTTGAAGTATAACAGTAAATTTAAGGAGGAAAATTCATGGCAAAGCATGATACACCCCTGTTGGACGAGCTTGAAAGTGGCCCGTGGCCAAGTTTCGTTACCGACATCAAGCGCCAGGCGGAGAAAAAACCCGAATGTTGGGATATCCTGGGTCAGGTGGAACTGTCTTATAAAGAGAAAATTACCCATTGGAAACACGGTGGAATCGTAGGTGTATTCGGATATGGCGGTGGTATTGTTGGTCGTTATTCTGACCTCCCCGCAAGATTTCCGGGCGTTGAGCATTTCCATACCGTTCGTGTAAATCAGCCCTCATCCAAGTACTACTCTACCGAGAATCTGCGTGGACTTTGTGATCTGTGGGAGATACATGGATCAGGTATGACCAATATGCACGGTTCTACCGGTGATATCATCTTCCTTGGCTGTCGTACTGAGGCTCTTGAGCCTTTCTTCTGGGATCTGACCCACAAAATGAACCAGGATCTTGGTGGATCCGGTTCCAACCTGCGTACTCCTGCCAACTGTCTTGGCCAGTCCCGCTGTGAGTGGTCCTGCTATGATACAGAAGAAGCATGTTACCAACTGACCATGCATTATCAGGATGAGATTCATCGTCCTGCTTTCCCTTATAAATATAAGTTTAAATTTTCCGGTTGTCCAAACGACTGTGTTGCAGCTATTGCCCGTTCTGACTTTGCTGTTATTGGAAACTGGAAAGATGATATTCAGATCGACCAGGCTGCAGTAAAAGAGTATGTTGCTGGAAATTATCCTTCCAATGGTGGTGCTCATTCCGGCGGCGACTGGGGTGCATTTGATATCCAGAAAGAAGTTATTGATAACTGTCCCACTGAATGTATGTGGATGGAAGGCGATGAGCTGAAAATTGACAACTCAGAGTGTACCCGTTGTATGCATTGTATCAATGTTATGCCACGTGCACTGCGCCCAGGTAAAGAACAGGGTGCCTGTATCTGCATGGGTGCTAAAGCTCCTATTCTTGACGGTGCTCAGTTTGCAACCCTTATTATTCCTTTTGTCAAGGTTACTGCTGAAAACGAGTTTGAAGATCTTATTGAACTTATCGAAACCGTTTGGGATTGGTGGATGGAAGTTGGTAAAAACCGTGAGCGTGTTGGTGAGACCATGCAGCGCGTAGGACTGCCTACCTTTATTAAGGTTATGGGCGTTGATCCTATTCCGCAGATGCTAAAAGAGCCTCGTTCAAATCCATACGTCTTCTGGCAGGATGAGGAAGTACCTGGTGGCTTTGAGCGCGATGTTGATGAGTTCCGTAAACGTCACGCAGCATAAGAACATAAATCGAGTAGAAGTTTGTACTCGAGTACATATTTAAGGAGGTTATAATTATGGGTTACGATCCCGAAAATCCCATGGCGGACAGGATTACAGACATTGGTCCCCAATATTATGCAAAGTTCCATCCCCCGGTTATTGCAGCAAACAAGGGGAAATGGCTGTGGCATGAAATCACCCAGGCTGGTGTTCTTATGCACAAATCTGAGACCGGAGACGAGTGCTGGACCGTACGTGTTGGTGGTACTCGTTTAATGTCCATCGAGCATATCCGCGAAATGTGTGATATTGCTGATGCACACTGTGAAGGCTTTCTACGTTTCACCACCAGAAATAACATAGAGTTCATGGTAGATGATAAAGCTAAAGTTCAACCACTGCTGGATGATCTTGCATCACGCGGCAATAAGTTCCCAGTAGGTGGAACCGGTGCCGGTGTGACCAATATCGTTCATACTCAGGGTTGGGTACATTGTCACACCCCTGCAACTGATGCCTCAGGTGTTGTTAAAGCAGTTATGGATGAGCTGTTTGATTACTTTACTTCCATGACACTTCCTGCACAGTGTCGTATTGCACTTGCCTGCTGTCTGAATATGTGTGGTGCCGTACATGCTTCCGATATCGCCATTCTTGGTATCCATCGTAAGCCACCTATGATTGACCACAGTCGTATCACAGGTGTTTGTGAGCTTCCGCTTGCCATTGCTTCCTGTCCTCTCGGTGCTGTTAAACCTGCAAAAGCTACGGTTAACGGTAAAGAGATCAAGACTGTAAAAGTAAATAATGATCGTTGTATGTTCTGTGGTAACTGTTACACCATGTGTCCTGCAATGCCTCTTGCTGATCCTGAAGGTGATGGAATTGCCATTCTTGTTGGTGGTAAAGTTTCCAATGCCAGATCAGCACCTAAATTCTCCAAACTGGTTATTCCATTCATACCCAACACTCCGCCACGCTGGCCGGAGACCGTTGCAGCAGTAAAGAATATTCTAGTGACTTATGCCGGAGATGCAAGGAAATACGAGCGTATTGGTGATTGGGCAGAACGTATCGGTTGGGAGAAATTCTTTGAAAAATGTAACCTCCCATTTACCATCAAGTCTGTCGATGATTATCGTCTGGCTTATGATACCTGGCGTACAACTACTCAGT
>JAOZQU010000186.1 GCA_029932055.1 Desulfocapsa sp. | reverse complement strand
TGGTGCTCAAATGTGCGCGCATCGGTATTCCCATTGTCATGTCCCGCACCTCTCCGTCATCACTGGGTCTGGCCATTGCCCGTCGGGCCGGAGTTACTCTGGTGGCCTATGCTCGTCCTGATCGACTTAATGTGTTTAATGCACCGGAGCGGATTATCTCTTAAGGAAAAAGAATGCTGACCAGTCTGCGCGGGAAACTCATTTTTATTTTTATCTTTTTCACTGTTTCTACGGTGATGATCTCAAGTGGTTATACCCGCTATCAGCAGCGTCAGTTTGTACTTGATAGAGCAAGAGAGCGGGCAACAGTGGATCTGGAGCTCATTGCCTCGGATATTCGTTCTCTATTACAATGGATTCAGCGTGACCTGCTTGTTCTCCGTGATATGCCCAGATTGCAGGCCTTTCTCAATAGCCCCTCTCCTGATGAAAAAGTTCGTATTTTAGGAGTGTTAGATGAGGAATTTCTTAATATCGCGGCCCATCACCGGGTTTTTCAGCAGGTTCGTTTGCTGGATCTCACAGGAAGAGAGATTGTTCGCGTCAACAGTAACGCGCAGCGCTGCTGGCTGACCCCGAAAGAGGAATTGCAGGATAAGAGTGATCGCTATTATTTTCGTCAGGCCCTTTCCCTGCCCGATGGTGAAGTATATATTTCACCAATGGATCTCAATGTGGAGCAGGGCAAGCTGCAAACGCCTCTGATGCCTGTGATCCGGTACGCCACTCCCCTGTTTGATCGGGAAGGACGGAAACAGGGAGTGCTGGTGCTGAATGTTTTCGGCTCTTCATTTCTTAATTTGCTGGCAATCGAGCAGGAGCAGGTTCGCAGAGGGGAACGTTACTTTTTGCTGAATCCGGAAGGATATTTTCTCTATCATCCGGAAAAGGCAAAAACTTTTGGATTCATGCTGGATCACGGAACCGTATTATTTCAGGAAGAACCCGAAATTGAAAAATGGATAGGGTGTCAGGATCAGGATTTGTTGATGCGTACCAGTGAAGAAACAGGTAAGCAGACTCTTTATGCCTATAAGCGTATTCCTTTAAGTTCCTTCAGGCAAACAGTATCTTCTCGAAATAACGATCAGTCTGACTGTTCAATAGCCGGATTACATTATTGGATTCTGCTTACCACTCTTGATGATGCTGATCTGCTAGTCGGTTTTGATGCGTATGTGCAATCATTAATGAAGTTTACCCTTTTGTTGATTGCTGTCTGTGTGGGAGTCGCTGTTCTGTTGGCCTGGAGTTTTTCCCGTCCGATTGTCTCTCTTGCATCTGCAGCATCTCGGATTCATAAGGGAAATCTGTCGGCAAGGGCAAGGGTGTTCGGCCATGATGATATGGGGAAGTTTGGAAGGCTGTTTAATGAGATGGCTGCAAATCTTGAAAACACCATCGGTCGTTTAAAGCGCTCGGAGACCAAGTATCGGCAGTTGTTTGAAAATTCACAGGATTGTATTTTTGTCGCTGATAACCAGTGCAATATCATTGATACAAATCTGGCTGGCAAACACCTGTTTGGCGTGGGAAATGGCCCCATCCCTGAGGATTTGTCTTTGGGATATTGTCAGCAGGTAGCTGAGAGTCCGGATCGGTCTGATATTAAGATGCAACTTCATACCACAGGTGCTGTCAGGGATGCGGAAATTGTTGTCTCACGACAGGATGGCTCCAAGCGGCACTGTATAATGACTGCCACTGCACGGCTGGATGATAAGGGCGCTGTTCTCGGCTATGAAGGTGTTTTGCGGGATGTCACAGAATTGAGGGCACAGCAAAAGAAAGAGCAGGCCATGCAGAAACGGATCAGAGAGGAAATTGTGCTGGCAGAAGAGCGGGAGCGTCGTCACATCGGCCAGGTGCTCCATGAAGAGATGGCGCAGAATCTGGCGGTGGTCAATCTCAGGCTTCAGGATGCGGAACAGCAGTCATGCCAGCGGCATGGTGGTGAAGAAGAGTTGCCCAGTTGTGTTCATGGTGAAATGGTGGAAATCAGAGAGATGGTCAATGTCATGATCGGTCAGATACGGACCATGATTTTTGATCTCTACCCACAGGTTCTGGACGATCGCGGGCTGACTGCAGCAATGAACTGGTATGGAAAAAATTTCACAGGCCGAACCGGCATTATTGTTTCGGTGTTTGGAGGTGAAGAAGATCTGGGCTTGTCAGATTCTCAGAAAATTTATTTGTTTCGGGCATTTAAGGAGCTTCTTCACAATGCCTGGAAACATGCTGGAACCGGTGAAGTTGTTGCTACGGTGAAACGCAGGGGGGATCATGTCCGCCTGACTGTAGCTGATGAGGGAGACGGATTTGATCCGGATCTGGTTCGGGATCTGTCAGACGATCTGCATGGAATCGGACTGGTCAGTATTGAGCAGTGGCTTGCAGCCATGGATGGCAGTATGACTATTGAGTCGCAGGCCGGAAAAGGAACCAGAGTGATTCTGGATGTCCCTATACAAGAGTTGAAGATTGAAGAATCGTATAAATAGGAAGGTAGGTATGCTTTGGCAAAAGCTAATGATCAAGCTTGCAACAAATCCGCGTGCAAAGCAGATGATGCAGGGATCAAGAAAAATGACAGACTTTTACAATAAAACAAAATCCAAACATAAAAAGTGGCCACAATGACCGACCAAAAGAAAACTGAAAAAACCACAGTCAACGACCCCTTCTTTTTTGATCAGGAGCAATTGCAGGCAATTGCCGGAAAAACTATTTTTTGCCATGGCCTTCAAGATCACAAAGACAACCGGGTGATGGAAATTGACCAGGATCAGGATATCCTCTGGGGACAGGTGGAGGGAAATGAGCCGGAACTCCCGGAAAATGTCACTCTCCGCCTGACTGAAGATGGTCTTTCTTTTTCCTGTGATTGCGGTGAGACAAATGAAACTGAAGTGTGTCGTCATGTTGTGGCGGTTCTCTGTAACTATGCGGATCAATGTGGAGAAACTGACAAACTGCTCACTGCCACTGACAGTGCAATTAAAAATCGAATCAAACGAGGACGTTCTGAGGTAGAAGTTACATGTTTGAGCGGTGAGCAGTGGTTTGGTTCCTGGCGGGCATCTTCCCTTGGCAGTAGCTCTCCATTTCCGCGCAGTTACCGGGTGAGTATTCGCAGTCTCCAGCAACGGGCCAACTTCTGCAGTTGTCCGGATTATGCCGGCAATCAGCTTGGAACCTGTAAACACATTGAAGCTGTGCTCCACAAAATCGCTAAGCATCCGCAATATGAACAGTTTAAGCAAAAGCCTGCACCTTTCCCTTATGTGTATCTGGCATGGGATGTGGACGATGCGCCACAGCTTATGCTCCATCGCCCCACGGACATAGACGGAGATCTGCACACTCTTCTTGAGACCTTTTTTAAACCTTCCTGCCAGTTTAAAGGCCGGTTACCAGATGATTTTTTCCGTTTCATGGATCTTGTTGATGCTCGGGGCGATGTTCATTTAGGAGAAGATGCAACAAGATATGCAAGGCAGATTGCAACTGCTGCAAGCCACAAACAGAGATCTGTTGAAATCACCAGGCAAATCCAGGCCACAAACAGAATTCCTGGTATTAAAGCACGCCTCTATCCTTATCAGGTTGAAGGTGTTGCCTTTCTTGCCGGTACGGGGCGGGCACTGCTTGCCGATGATATGGGACTGGGAAAAACTCTGCAGGCCATCAGTGCGGCAGTATGGTTACAGGAACATGAAGGTTTGAAGAAAACACTCATCATCTGTCCGGCCTCACTTAAACATCAATGGGCCCGGGAAATAGAAAAATTCACCAATCTGGACACACAAGTAATCCAGGGAACGCCCCCGCAGCGTGGCGTGCAGTATTGTCGGGATTGCAGCTTTTTTATTCTCAATTACGAATTACTCCTGCGCGATCTCACCCTTATCAACGAATTTATCAGTCCGGATCTTGTTATTCTTGATGAAGCCCAGCGCATCAAAAATTGGCGAACAAAAATTGCAAGCGCTGTAAAGATGATTTCTTCCCGTTACGCCTTTGTCCTGACTGGCACACCACTGGAAAACCGGCTGGAAGATTTGTATAGCCTGATGCAGGTGGTTGACCCGAAAATTTTAGGGCCTTTGTGGCGCTATATGATCGATTTCCATGTCACTGATGATCGGGATAAAGTGCTTGGCTATCGAAATTTATCAGTCCTGCGCCGGCGTCTTGAGCCGGTCATGCTGCGCCGGGACAGGCGCATTGTCAGTGATCAGCTCCCGGATCGTATTACCACGCAGATAGATGTCGGGATGACGGAAAAGCAGGTTGAACTGCACGATTCAGCCATGAGCGCAGCTGGTCAGTTGGCAAATATTGCTAAAACACGTCCTCTGACGCCCTCTGAGCAAAACCGGCTTATGGCAGCACTGCAGCAGGCAAGAATGGCCTGCGATGCAGCAGGCCTGGTGGACAAAGAGACTGAAGGATCACCCAAAATTGATGAGCTGGCTGATATTCTGGAAGAAGTATGCCTGCAATCCGGATTGAAAGTTGTGATCTTTTCCCAATGGAAATTGATGACCAGGATGGTGGAAACCAGGCTGAGGCACATGGATATTGGCTATGTCAATTTGCATGGTGGAGTGCCCACAGCCAAGCGTGGAGACTTAATGGAAAGTTTTCAAAACGACGACAGTGTCCAGGTCTTTCTTTCCACTGACGCAGGTGGGCTAGGACTCAACCTGCAGAGTGGTTCTGTGCTGATTAATCTGGATGTACCCTGGAATCCAGCAGTTCTTGAACAGCGTAATGGAAGAATCCACCGTCTGGGGCAGACCAGAACTGTACAGATTATCACAATGGTGGCCATAAATTTTTACGAAGAACATGTTCTCTCTTTGTTGCAAGGCAAACAGGAGCTGTTTGATAACGTTATTGCTGAGGATGGTGATCAGGACGTGGTTGGAGTCTCTAAAAAACTGCTGGAAACCCTGGTGGAAGATTTAGCAGACAGTCCATCTGAGTCAGCCGACTCAAAAGCAATTGCAAGTGGTGATGAAGGTGAAAAGGTTCCAGACAATCATGCCCTGGACATCGAAAAACCAAGCGATGGCCACATTGATGCCATGGAAAAGGAAATAACTGGAATTATCGAAAAGTTACAACAGGCATTTGGCTCACGAATTGAACGTATTCTCGGATCCGGTGGTGGCCTTCTTGCAGTTCTTGATCAGGTTGGGACAGAAGAAGACCGGATTGCCACAGACCTTTCTGAAAAAATTCCTGTGGCAGTCATTGACCTGCGTACTGTGGCTGGGCTCGAACGACTCGGTAGTGCTTCACCGGTGGCTGAAAGCCATACCTGGTATGATGCGACAGAGCAAAATGATGACCGCGCAATTCCCCGCTTACTTGTTCTGGCTGCAGAAAGATTAAAAGCCGCAATAGTACTGATTGAGCAAGACTGCCCAAGTGCTGCCATGGAATTACTGGTTTCTGCGTTACTGGCTGCAGCTGCTGGAAGAGCAGAGCTCGCAGCTCCTGTCACCTCTCAGGATGCCGGTGTCTGGATTTACAGTGAGGCCCTGCCCAAAGGCCTGTTGACTCAGGATGAAGCTGCACTCATCATGCGTGCAATATCACTTTCGCAATCTCCATCTGTACCGGAAACCCTGCTTACTGAGTTGAGTCTGGATGTCGGAGTTTTTGTCAACCGGACATGAGTTGAATAATACACAGAACCTGTATGAATGATCCGGATCGTCTCGAAAGATGTTTTTGTTCAATAGTAACTTCAGGTGATAGCAGGTAATTTTCCTAACCGCTGTCTAACTCCCCTTACATATCAGGCTCTCCATTATATTTACCTCACTCGTTGCTGGAGTGAGTTGCCATCTTGTGACAGGTCGTGCCACATTTGTAGCTTGCTTACTGTTTGACATTAAAAGAAAAATCATATAGCCTCATGGTATTGTAAATGTGTATATTCTCAAAAAATTAAAGCTATTGGAGGAGGTGATGTTGGAAGGCGTGATCCAGGTTTTTTTCTATGATCTATCAATTACCAAAAAATCTAGTTATGGAGGACAGTAATGCTTAGAAAAGTATCAACTATTGTTTTGCTTTTGTTTCTTTCTTTAGCCTTTTCATCATCGGTTTTTGCCGCGAAGGTTCCAGCCCCGGCAACACCTGGTGATGGATTTAAAATGGTGACCTTGGCTGAAGCTGAGACACTTTACAAAGACGGTGCGGTATTTATTGCATGCCATAGCCATACCACTGACTTCATGAAAGGCCATCCAGATGGCACAATTCATGTCACCTGTATGGTTCCCAAAGGTCATAAAGTTACTGATTTTGACATAGAGCAGGTAGTTTTTGATATGTCCCTGCTACCTGAAGATAAAAATACTCCTCTTATTTTCTACTGTGCATCAGGCACATGATGGAAATCTTATCATGCTGCCAGGTTGGCAGCTAAAAATGGCTATACAAACATTAACTGGATGAAAGATGGTATTAAGGGATGGAAAAAAGCTGGTTATCCCGTTGTCTCACAACAAGCACTCCTGGATGCTTTGACTGCAGTAAATAGTATTAACTTTGCTTCTATGCTCGTCAATGAAGTAGATGCTGCAAAATTGAACAATGCTACATTTGTTGATTTTCGTGATAAAGCAATATTTGATAAAGCCCATGTGAGTGGGGCCAATCACGTTGTTTATGCAGAAATGTTCACAAAACCCATGATGGAAGAACTGAATAAAAGTAACAGTCTGATCATTATTCACGATGTTCCTGAAACTGCAGGTGTTATTGCAGCAACATTAATAATGATGGATTATCCGAGTATTTATATTCTTAAATAGGATGTCCCGGATATTTATCCTTTGAAATATACACTGCTATTTCGTTCATAGTACCCATGAAAACAACAAGCTGATGCTTGGTTGGCAGGG
>JAOZQU010000185.1 GCA_029932055.1 Desulfocapsa sp. | reverse complement strand
GTCAGGCTAAGCGTTAGTCATTAGTCGTTAACAATTGATTATTAATTATTTGTGCGGTGATTTCAACAAATTGCAAAATGAATACTTTTATTAATAATCAATGATCAATTGATAACGGTTAATTATTAATGTTTTAAATTCGTCATTTTGTGCCATCACTTCATTTAGTTAAAAACTATTTACAGACAAGGCAAATCTCTTAGCCTGACGGCTATGCCCTTGAGGGGTATAAACTCCGACTCCGAGGGGTACTGAAAAGAGTGACAGAGTTTCAGAGGTAAGGTACTATTATAATCACTACATATTTTCTGGAAATGTCCATAAGTGCAGGCCAATAACATGTCAAAAATCATACCTCTAGTGCTTGCTGCAATACTTTGCACATTGAACCATGCTCAAAGCACAACACTCACTACACTCACAACAAGCTTGGAAAGTTTGAATTTTAATAATTCGAAAAAAAAAGATGAGGGTATACGGTATAGAGTGGGGCTAGATCACCAAAGAGATAATCATCTCTTTCAAATGCTCTACGGAAGAACCAATACAACTACTTTTCAACCACCACTATCTGATGATCTCCATGTCAACAAAGTCTATCTCAAATATAGGCACCAATGGGATGAAAAACAGTCATTCCATATAAGTTATGCCACGATCGATGACAATTTGATGCAAGAAACAGATGAGGGCAATATCTATGGTGCCGGTTATGGTTACGGGCACTTTAATCTAACACAATATTTCAGCGGTTATAAACATTTTGACGCCTACCAGACCGATATAAAATATACCTTCATAAAAAAATATAACAGCGTCCTTACAAAAGCGACGGTCATGGGAAAATACATCCACCTGGCAAATAAGAATACCAATAATTTCAGTAAGAATGCAGAGAATGACTATTTTACTGCGGGGCTGAAAATGCATGTAAAGTACAAAAAATTCCATTTGGGAGCAGGTGCTTTTTTGGGTAAAAGAATATTTGCCGTGATGGATGACGGATTTAGAGTGCAGCATCATGCCATGGAGTTCAATAAAACCTATATGTTCGGCATAGGCAGTCGGTTCGGCAAGGCTGACCTTAAACTGAGATATATTTATCAGGAAGCTATTGAAGTACCGATCCAGAATGAGAATGTCACACTCTCTAATATTATTTTGCAGTTTGGATATTGCTTTTAGGCTACCTTGAGAAATCTCTTTTTCGCCCAAACTCTTCGTTACAAGAAAAATTTTATCCTTGGAATATTAGCTGTCTGCCTATGGTGAAATTCCCCAAGGTACCCTTTAGTGTCGGTTTGTGGCCCGTTTAGCATTGGAATTAGACCAAGAAAAACAAAAAACTGACCGATTTTGATCGTGTCGTCTCTGTTTGTTCAAAAACTTTTTTGTTGCCATCTTAAAAGGTATGTTACGGAGTTTAATGACCCCCCTTATATTATTCAAATTTATGTATAAATGTAATGAATTACAAAACAGCCACCTTTTACAGAGAGGTCTATGATAATTGCTAAAATAATCACAATACTATCTTTTTTTACTGCAGGATTTCTTTCACTGTCAACTGCCGCACAAGCTGACTTTGATACCGTAATGATCACCCCCATCCAACTAACCGATCAAATTTATATGCTCACAGGGCAAGGCGGCAATATCGGTTTATTCATCAGCGAAGATGGAACCTTTTTAATTGATGATCAATTTGCTCCTTTAACGAAAAAAATTATAGCCACCATCAAATCGGTCGGTGGTGCTCACCCGAAATTTTTAATAAATACTCACTACCACGGCGATCATACAGGAGGAAACGAAAACCTGGGTCAGAAAGGCACCATGATATTCTCGCACGATAATGTGCGTGCACGTTTGAGCACAGGCTCCTTTATTCAGGAATTCAATAAAAAGCGACCAGGTATTTCCCGTGAAGGGTTACCTGTGATAACATTTTCGGAGGATATCAGTTTTCATCTTAATGGTGACACCATCCACACCATACATGTACCCGGTGCCCATACCGATGGTGACAGCTTTATCCATTTCAAAAAAGCCAATATTATCCACGCTGGAGATATCTTTTTCAATGGATTCTATCCATTTATCGATGTTCTCCATGGCGGTTCTCTCAAAGGAATGATAGAGGCTGTGGATACGATTTTATTGCTTGCCAATGACAGCACTAAAATTATTCCAGGACATGGTCCCTTGGGTGACAAAGTACAGCTAATCAGTTACCGTCAGATGCTGTGGATTGCTTTTGAACGCTTAAGAGCACTCAAAGCAGAAGGAAAATCTGCCCAGGAAGCTGCAGCAGCCGAGCCTCTGAAAGACCTTGATGAGATCTGGGGTGATGGAATGTTCAAAAGTGATCGCTGGATCGAAATAATTTATTCAGGAGTTTAATGTCACATACAAAACAGCCATCTCCCTGCCCCGGATGCAACGGAACCGGCCAGATGACCTGGTTTGGCGGGGTCAGCCGCTTTCAGTTTTCCTATGAAGACTGTCCGGAATGCAATGGTGTTGGATTTTTAATCCCTGCTGAGGATCCTATCGTTTCTGCCGAAAAAATTGCAGGTAGTGGTCTCTCCCCTGTACAAACTGAACAGTTTCTTAAAGCATTGGCTGAGGTTCTTTCTACTGCCATGAGCAAGGGAGAAAGCATCCAGCTAAGAGGATTTGGCAGTTTTTCCCGTGTTTCTACAGGGTCGTCCTCAGCAGAAATCCGCTTCACTCCCGGTAAAAAACTGCAGCAGAAACTGAACAAGCCAAAATAACTGAGCTATTCTCAGCACTCCAAAAGTAGAGGAAAGTGCTTGCTTTTCACCATTGCGCTCCATATACTTTGAACAATTCCCCTCAAAGATATCTAGCAACCTCAGTCTGGAGAAACCCACCATGTGGCATATCAGTGTTGACAAAGATAAATGCAATGGTTGCGGCGAATGCGTCGACGGCTGCCCCGGCGAAGTTTACGAACTGATCGAGGACAAAGCAACTCCCACAAACAGTGACGAATGTCATGGCTGTTTTACCTGTGTGGAACTCTGTGATGAAGATGCCATTATAGTAGTAGATCAATAATCCATTTTTCATCTTTTCCTTCGCCAAAAAAACCACACCGTAGTATCGTCAAAGATACTATTCATTTTCAATAGTATCTTTGAAACAGGTGAACAAAACTGATGAAACAATCTTTCTTTCTCTCACTGGCATTAGGGTCAGGCTGGTTGCTCTGTCCTGAATCGCTCGTTATTGCAGGAAACAGTGCGGGTCAGCTAGGCTGGCTGACTCTTCCCCTGCTGGCTGCTGTTGCCATACTCTTTGTTGTCTGTGGCAAACTCCTGAACAACCCGTTACTTCCCGCCACAGACAGTAAAGAATTTCAGATCCTCCAGGGAATAACAGGAACAATACCTGCAACAGCTCTAACCATTGCAGCCTGCATGCCACTTGTCGTACTGGCTGCGACTGCACTGCTCGTCACCTCCGGGTATACTTTCAACGAGGTGTTTCTTTACTGGTTTCCCAACTTCGGCTTTTCTTTTCTACTGTTGGCCCTGCTAACCATCCTCCAATTTTTCCCTGAAAAAACTATCTTCCGGGCACAATTTTGTTTTGTGGCTCTTGCCGCAGGAGGACTCCTTGTTCTTGCTCTGTACGGAATCGTAGGCGGAGAAAAAGCTGTTACCGATGTTCTGCAGCAGCCTGTTGGTTTTTCTTCTACATCATCTGCTCTTCTATTCCTTCTTTTTGTGGGGAATACTCTTTCAGGGAATAGACAGACTCCGTCTTTTCTTGTGCCTCTAGCAGGTTTTGTGATTTTTTTTCTCTGGATTCTTGTCTCTCTTACCTATGTATCCCCTGAACGCCTGGCTTCCTCCACCATTCCGTACATGACAGCAGCAAAAAAGATCATGGGAGATCCAGGACGACAAATAATGGGTGTGGTTGTAATCAGTGGAACCTGTGCAGCCATCACTGGCCTTACGCTGCTCAGCAGGCATATGCTGGCTAAGATTGCAACTGGAAAAATGACAATAGGATTACTGAGCGAAAAAGCACAACGCTGGTTTTTACCACCACTGATTGCACTCATCACAGGCAGTCTGATGGCCACTGGACTTGCAGGTGACGAACTACTGGAAGTACTTCTACGCGGCGCACTTATTCTCTGGCTTCTCTATTACTCTTTTATGTGCCTCTCAGCTCTCATCTGCATAAACAAAAAATCGCAACCCATATTCTTACCCGCTAGCATCTGCACACTGATTCTCCTGGTCAGTCTATTCACACTTGTGATCAGCAATCCCCACACAATTGAAATCTGTATCTTTATATTTTCAACACTTGGAATCAGTGGCCTGCTTGCCGCCATCTGGTTTCTTATTAACAAAAAACTCAACAAACAAATGGAGCAAACTGCATGAAAAAAATCGTACTGTTACTCTCACTGGTTCTACTTATTGCCGCACCTTCGGCTTTTGCCGGAGATATGCCAACCATGAGTAAGGATGAGCTCAAATCCCAACTTGGTTCCGACAAGATGGTCATACTCGATGTCCGCTCAGGAAGAGATTGGAGTTCAAGTGAATTCAAAATCCAGGGAGCTGTCCGGGCACCTGGGAGTGAACTGGCTAAATGGTCTGCGAACTACAAAAAAGACCAACACCTTGTCCTCTACTGCGCCTGACCTAACGAAGCCACTAG
Organism: Desulfocapsa sp.; assembly: GCA_029932055.1. Lineage (GTDB taxonomy): Bacteria > Desulfobacterota > Desulfobulbia > Desulfobulbales > Desulfocapsaceae > Desulfocapsa. The sequence goes on along the minus strand of JAOZQU010000185.1, from coordinate 2,247 downwards.
TGCCAGTTTGGCACAGAAGCTGATTTCCATGGGTTATACGGACGTTTATGCGTTGAAAGGTGGATGGCGGGATTGGTTTAGATCCAAATATCCGGTGGAAGAAAAGTAAAAGCTCTTCACCTGCTTCGTTGCTGACAAACTATGACAAAATTAAATGCAAACCTTCTGCTGGCAGCAGATATTGGTGGAACAAAAAGCGATGTGGCCATCTTTGATCTTTCCCAAAATCATAATGACCCACCTGTTCGCCGCCAGCGCTATCGCAACAAAAAATTTCTGAACTTTAATGAAATTCTGACGGATTTCCTGGCTGACTCCGAAACACCCGTATATGGATGTTTCGGAGTCGCTGCTGTGATACGCCAGGGAACAGCAAAATTTACCAATCTGGACTGGACACTCAGCGAAAACACGTTACGAGACAGATTCGGTTTCAAACAAATTACCCTTATCAACGACCTGACTGCCATTTGCAGTGCCCTTCCTTTTCTGACAAAAAAAGATCTTCTCCTGATTCAACAGGGAGAAGTAGAAGAGAATGGTGTTCGAGCAGTGATCGCTCCCGGTACAGGCCTTGGAGAAGGTTTTCTCATTGACCGGGAATCGTGTTTTCACCCTCAGGGTTCAGAGGGTGGTCATTGTGATTTTGCTCCACTGAATCAGGAACAGGCAAAACTTCTTACATACCTGCAACAGCGCCACCTTGCTGTGAGTTATGAATTGCTCTGCTCCGGAAAAGGACTTCCAAACATATTTGACTTTCTCGCTTCCACAAGCATTACTCGAGACAATGACCTTTTTACACAGATAGCAGCAGCCAAAGACAGAACACCACTTATTGTTGAAGGGGCATTGGCAGAATTTCCCTGCCCGCTCTGCGCTAAAACCCTATCTCTTTTTCTTGAAATCCTTGGCGCCGAGGCCGGCAATCTGGCTCTGAAGAGCTATTCTACAGGTGGTCTATTCATAGGTGGAGGCATCCTTCCAAGAATTGCAAATCGTATTTCTTTTGATTCATTTCTAAAAACCTTTAGACAAAAAGAAAAAATGGAAAATCTCATGGATTCTATCCCTGTCCATCTCATAATGAGACAGGATGCTGCACTGCTGGGCACGGCCAGTTACGGCCGCCATCTCTTCAGGATGCCTTGACTCAGAGATAGCGGAAAGCAGCACCCCTTACCAAAACTATCCATCCATCTTCCACTCTTGCTGAAATTAACAAAAGGCTGCGGGGTCATTTGTTTCACCTGAAATATTTTCGCCCACTGTTAAAAAAGCGCTTAAATTCGTTTTCAGGTTGCAGGGCGATTTTTCTTGAAAAGTTGAAAGAGTTTTTTCTGACTGTCATGAAAACAAAGACCTATTTTAAAAGCAGCTTCGTTCTGGTAATGACAGGAATCCATCCACACAGAACGTGCAGAAACAGTAAAAGTTTCATCGCCTGATTCGGGATTTTCTATTAGAAGGACAAGGTGGTTGCGCTCAGTATTCAGGGTGGAGAAAAAAAGATGCCTGCCCTCAAGCAGCATTCTTGAAAGTACAAGACAAGCCCCTCCCTCTGATATGTTTACCATTACGCCAAAGCATGAACCGGGAAGGAGTTCGCCGCTGATACTATCCTGCAAGCTAACTCTTACTCTGTGTTCCGACTCTACCCGCAACGACCTGGGAGAAAAAAAGCTCATATTTTTCTTTGTTCGACGGATTTGTACAGCCACTCAGTAATCACTGTTATCCTGCCTGTATTGTACTAGCGATCTATTCCGGGAAGGCCCGCACAACACCCTGACAGAATAGTTCAGCTTACTACTCTTGTACCATTTAAGCAAATTTCCTGAAAAATCGACTTCATGCACAGCTTGTTGCAAGTCCATTACTTTTGCAGAATTATCTCAACGAATAACTCTGTCATAAATCAAAATTCATTCAGAACACAGCAAACGATCAAAAAGCAAAATATTCCCAAATCGAGTATAGTTTCATTGCAAACTGCAATAGGCCATAACTGTGAATCATTTTCTATACGACTAGCACCCCACAAGGGCATAGCCGTCAGGCTAAGCGTTAGTCATTAGTCATTAGTCATTAGTCATTAGTCATTAACAATTGATTATTGCTTATTTATTTTGTTATTTCAGTGGATTATCAAAAGAATATCTTTATTAATAATCAATAATCAATTAATAACAGTTAATTATTAATATTTTAAAATAGCACATTTTATGTCATCACCTCAACTGGTTA
>JAOZQU010000397.1 GCA_029932055.1 Desulfocapsa sp. | reverse complement strand
AGGGGCTGTTGAAATACAAAATATCGAAAACGATGATTTCGGAAGGATTAAAGATTTAACTGAGAAATATCGTGATTTACCTATGGATTTTGCTGATTCGTGTTTGGTATACCTTGCAGAAAAACTCAGCCTAAATGCAATCGCAACAATTGATCGAGATTTTTCTATTTATCGTATCAAAGGCAGGAGAAAATTCGAAGTTATCCTTTCTTAGGTTGCTGTTATGAAGAGATTAATCTGAGGGCAAACCCGGTAACGGGAGTCCGAAGCCAGATGGATCAAGAATGCAGGGTATGTATTGAGCCCCGAAAAATGTATAGTTGTGGTCATTGGATAAGCCTGCACTCAGAGTAATGGGTACACGTGAAAGCGACAGGTTGTATTTTCTGGAAGGCATCAGACCTGAATATGCTAAGGAAAGTGTTCAGGGTCACCACTGGGGTCTGAGATCATGTCATGTGTTTACGGGGGATGCCGGGTAACCGGCATCCTACCGTGACGAACTAACAGACCGAGTTTACGCAATATGCCTTCTGAAAACAGGTCGTTTTAGCAGAGGACTGACCGAATAACCCACCGACAAAACACCTACTATATCTCCGCCCGAACTCGAGAAAATAAGTTATAAAACCTGCCAACGACGTTAACACTTACTAAGGTACTGGTAAACATGTACAGATCAAGATTTACAGTAAATGTGTATGGCTGGTGCACGGTTGAAACGAAAGACTTCTTTGGCTTGATGTGACTTTTCAGCTGGTCAGAACCCGATAGATTTCCGGCATCCGAAGAGGAAGTTTACGGACATTATCTATAAAGATGTAATTGGCCGGGCCATACATGTGTTTCATGTAATCCCTGGCCTGGTGATCGATGGTAATGCAGAAGGGATGGATATCTGCGGTTTTGGCTTCAAGCAGGGCATGACGGGTATCCTCGATGGCATATTGGCCTTTATAGTCATCGTAATCTTCCGGTTTACCGTCAGTGAGGGTGATAATGAGCCGAATCTTGGCTTCAACGTCTTTCAGCAGGGCAGTGGCATGGCGGATGGGTGGCCCCATTCTGGTGTATTCGCTGGGTGCAATGGAGCTGATTCGTTCCTTAACCTGTTCGCCATAGGGTTCCGTCAGATGTTTGACGTGAAAGAGTTCGCAGCGGGAACGGCGCATACCGGAAAATCCGTAGATGCCGTAGCGGTCGCCCAGTACCTCCATGGCTTCAGCCATGAGCACCAGTGATTCCTTCAGGGCATTGTTGACCCAGCCGGCCGTGGAATTGGACATGTCCACCAGAAAAAGAACAGCGATATCCCGTTCATCCCGTTTTAAGCGGATAAACAATCGGTCTGATGAAGAAATACCGGCGCATGAGTCGGAAATGGATTCCACCAAGGCATCAAAATCAATATCATCCCCCTCGCGCTGACGTTTGACAAACCGTTCCTGGCTTCGCATCATTTCAAACTGATGGCGCAGTCGAATGGTCAGGCCGTGGTATTTATCCAGGGTGTTGCGGATAAATGATGAATGAATGGGGGTTAATTCTTTGAAATTCAATGAACACCAGTTTTTGCGATAGCCCTGTCTTCTGTAATCCCATTCATCATAGAGTAGTGCCTCTATGCACGGCTGGTCATCTTCACTTTTTCCTGAGATATCCTGCTCGAGCATTTCCTGTCCAGCCTTTCCAGTGGCGCTTGATAAAAATCGTGCAGGAAGATGACCGAATTCGTTAAAAAAATTTTTACTGAAATCTTCAAGCTCTGCGGGCAATTCTATTTTTTCATTGTTGATGGTGACCAGTAACGGAGCATCTTTTTCCTGGTCGGCAGTTCTAGCAAACTCACTGTCCATGATCATGCTCACGTCTGATTCTGCAAGCCCTGCATTGGC
>JAOZQU010000022.1 GCA_029932055.1 Desulfocapsa sp. | reverse complement strand
CATGTTTAATGCTCTGTTTTTATTGGATAATCATCCAATCTTTTCAACACCCTTTCCATGTCTTGCCATTCAGGTTCATGAAAATCAGATATTACGGATTTCTTGCCAATGTCTGTAAGAAAAAGGCTGTGATTCTGATCCACCGATTACTTGGAAAGTATTTAGAAATACGAGAAATTGTCAAAGAAACGACACAGGAAAAAATGTTTCGACTGACGGGCAAGGACATAATGCTTTGCCCAATCTGCAAACAGGGGAAGATGCAAGGCCCTTTTCCATTACCTGTATTCAACACAGGATAGCAGAAACCGTCGGCATATTTTTTTTCATCCTGTCAATACGCCCCAAAGAAAATGTCCTTTGAGGGTATATTGTAGTCGTGCGTCCGATTTTGATCAAATTTATATAAAAATGACAAAATACACACTTCCAAACCAGCAAAAACCAGATTTGCTAAACCTGATGCCCCCTTTCGGGACCTCTAACCACAATTCATTCTTCTGCCTTCCGTCCAAAATAACATTGCAAAATATTAGTTTCAATGTTTCAGTGAGTTACAAACAAACCCCATAGGGGAAAAACACATTCCGTGCTATAGCCACCGCGGCTCAGTCCAACAACATTTTATCAATCATCCCGCAGTCTCTGTTGTACACTTGGAGGTGTCGGGTCATCCTGATATGGAATGTCGTTTTGGGGTTTTCCTGGGCGGGACGAATGATAAAACGCTCTTTGTTAGCTATCATGTTGATAATGATTAGAATGAGATCAAGTTTGACCTGAAAGATGAATCCGACGGCACCTTGAGAATGATTGACCTGCTTCCTGCCTTTATGGCTATTGCACAGCCCACAGTGAACAAGGTCTATATTATTGACAAACTCGATAGAAGTCTGCACACGTTGCTGACAAGGCGACTTCTGGAGAGTTATCTTGCCGGATGTGATGAAAACAGCAGATCCCAGCTATTATTTACAACCCATGATTCTTTACTGATGGATCAGGATTTGTTGCGTCGGGATGAAATGTGGGTTGCTGAACGAGACCAGGACGGTTGTTCCGAACTTATTGCTTTCAGTGAATACAAAGATGTGCGCAGTGATAAAGATATTCAGAAAAGCTATCTCCAGGGAAGATTGGGAGGTGTGCCCAGGATACTACTAAGTGGATCGTTTCGTAGAGAGACTGAGCAAAGCAAAAAGGTGGCGGAATAGTGGCCAAAAGAAGAAGTTATAGAAGAAGAGCCCCTGTTCGTACCTATCGAAAACTCTATATCATTGCCACTGAAGGTGCAGAAACAGAACCAGCTTATTTTGCTATCTTTCAGAACAAGGATAGAACTATTCGTATTCGGCTGCTTGATGGTAAGAACAAAAGTGCTCCAAAGAAGGTTTTAAAACTGGCTGAAAAATATATTCAAAAGCAAAAGCTGAAAAAGAATGATGAGGTTTAGCTGGTACTTGACCGAGATGACTGGCCTGAAGATTCACTGAACAAAGTATGGGGTCGATGCCAGGAGAAAAAATTTAATCTTGCGGTCAGCAACCCCTGTTTTGAGTACTGGCTTTTGCTTCATTTTGAAAATGGTAGTGGTGTTATAAGTGCAAGAAACTGTCGAGACAAGCTTGTACGCCACTTACCCAACTTTTCCAAAGATCACGTTGAGGTCGAAAAATTGAAACCACATATTCAGGCTGCAATTGATCATGCAGAGCAAAAGGACGTTCCGCCGTGTGATAAGTGGCCTAACACTAACGGCTCGACAGTATATCATCTGGTCAAGGAGCTTTTGTAAAACTGGCCACCATTAACTTTTCTTATGAGTAACATTCAGGATTCCCTCACTAGACTCTTCAAAAAACACCGTATCGTTTTCTGGTACGATACCGACAAAGAAGTTTAAAGAAGCCTCTTATAGTTTCAGCTGTCTCGATAAGACGGATAATAGCAGCGAGGCGGGTCTCTTCTCCTGCTTCATCAACTCTTATTAAAATATCTCCCTCTTCCAGCACGGTTCCGGCAAGCACGCTATCGCCTGTTTGCAGGCTTTCAACTTCCACCTCAATTTCTGCACCATCTCCGGTCAGGATAGAAACATAGAGCAGGCCTGTGGAGATAAGCCCCGTATCAGCTTTTCCGGTTTGTTTGAGATTTTCAATAGCCTGAAGTTGAATAGGACGGGAAAGCCCTAAAGCCACAAGAGCAGGTAATGTGAAAACACGTGCAATAAAAGTTGTGGGAATAACTACGGTGGTGAATAAACGTTTAGCAAAAAGATAAATAATATACAGACCGGAGAACAGAAGAACCCGACCGGATACCTAATTTTTTTGGTGGAATTGCTGCTGCAGGATACGCACGAAAGGGAACTTTTTGATCTAAGCGAACGAGGCCGGAATAGTTACCAGTGTCTCTGCCGGGGAGAATTGTGGTGCGGCAACTATCGGCTGCAAGACAGGTTGAGCACTATTAAGCGTCATATTATTTATGGTATCCATATCTTCTTCAGGTCATTCGTCAGTCAGGCCTGATCTCCCTCCGATTTCAAATAATCATCAAAACAATTCACCTTGTCACAACCCCGCCCTTTACACTCAATTTTGAGATACTTTGTGTATTTAACCATCCGATCAATAACATTTGCAGAAACCACATGTTCCATCCTGCATGCACCTTCGTCAGCAAGTTTGGCATCTACGCCAAGTACATTAATAAAGAAATCCCTCAATGTTTCATGACGGTGCAATACGTCCTGCGCAATACTTTTTCCCTGAGGGGTAAGGGTAATACCTTCATAAGGGGCATAATTGACCAGTCCCTTCTCTGCAAGCAACTGCAATGCTTCAGTCACGGAAGGGCCGCTCACCTGTAGATGCTCCTTAATCTTCTTGGAACGTGCATCACCCTCTCCCCTGCAGATCAGAAAAATCGCTTCCAGATAGTCTTCCAGGCTTGCACTGAGTTTAATTTTTTTCTTCATAAGGGCTACCGTGAACTACATATCAATTTTTGAATGAACCATTCAACAGATGAATAAGCCCGGCTGCATACTCCCAATCCAACAGAAATCCCTGCCCGGCCTCACGAAGATAGATTTCCAATCCTGCGTAGATATATTCCTGCGAGTTCCATACTTTCTGCGGGATAATTGTATGACAGACAGAAAATGAAAACTTTTTATTTTTACTCTTTTCATCGTGGGGGATGATTTCATACAAACGCTCTTCAACTCCCTTCAGTAAACCTTCCATTTTACCCAGAAGATCTGTGTCTGCTGATAAGATATCAGCGCATCTTCCTGTTTCGTTAATCCCTGTATGTAAATCAATAAGCAGATTTATTTTTTTTCCGGCAAGCTGCTGGTGCAACTGCAGATACATTTCCCGATGAGCTGTTGAATGATAAAATCCACTCCTGTAAGACGATCTCTCATGGTTGAGACCATTATCGATCTGTACAACCTGGATTCCACTTCCTGCCAGCAACGCCACAACCTGTTTACCAAATGCAAGTTCTTCTCTGTGTATGCCGATAACCAGAGTTGTGGCAAATTTCTGTTCCTCTACCATCAGGCAAGCCATTCATAGGTTTCTATGGTTGCAGGATCACATTTACAACAACCTTTGTTGCAGCCAAGGCTGCCGGAATGTTTTTTTACTTTTCCTTTCTTTACCCAGAGATCTAGCATGGGGACAGTGGCCTCTGTTGGGCTTCTGAAATGGAGCGAAATATCATGCAGTGTGGCAAGTTTCCGTTCCTGAAGATATTGTCGTATTTCGATGGGTGTCATAATAGTCTCCGTTAGGATTCCCTAACAAATAAAGTCAAAAAAATAGAGGGGGTTAAAAGCTGTATCTCCCCTCTATTCAGGTTGTTTTACAAACTGCTACGCACTTGCAGCTGCCGCAAGTGAAAGATCAGCCTGCTTTTTATTTCCAAGCATTTTCATAACTGCAATCACAAATCCAAGGGCCAGCAAATCTCCTGCTATCCACATCATTGAGCTTGCCGGATGACTGCTGAATGTTGCCGTCTGATAAAAAATTGTGGCTGCAAAATAGGCAAGAAAGGTGGTCCAGAAACCGGTAAACGCAGTCCAGGCAAGATTGGTTTCCCGATATACTGCAGCAATTGCAGCACTGCAGGGAAAATAAAGAAGAACAAAAAGAAGATAGGCAAAAGCCGCAACCTTGGAACCAAATAGAGTCACCATGGAACCAAAAGTCCCAACACTGACCTCCTGTTCCTCGGCAGCTGTTGCCAGATCACCAACATCACCAACAGAAAGTCCAAGTGGGTCAAGAACAGTACCTGCAAGATCTGATAAATTAGCAGGGATGGTTGCAAAAGAATCTGCAATGGCTCCCCAGAATCCCGCTTCTTCTTCCGGCTCCGCACCTTCTTCTGCAGCCGCGGATGAATCCATGCCACTGTAAAGAGAATTCAGAGTTCCAACCACTGCTTCTTTAGCAAAAATACCGGTGAAAATCCCAACAGTTGCCGGCCAGTTATCATCGGTAACACCCAAAGGATAGAGTGCCGGGGTAATGATTTTACTCATGGAAGACAGGGCAGAATTTTCAGTGTCTTCATTACCAAAGGTTCCGTCAGTTCCCAAAGAGTTTAAAAATGCAAGCACCATGATAACCGGAATCAACACACGACCTGCTTTAACAATGAAAGTTAGCAGTCGTTCGTAGGTTCTTAGAAGTACTGACTTAATAGTGGGGAGATGATAAGGAGGCAACTCCATGACAAAAGGAGTAATATCCCCTTTCAGTAACGTGTTTTTCAAAATAAGACCAGTGAGTACCGCAAAAGCAATACCGATCAGGTACAACAAAAAAACCAGATTCTGCCCGCCTGTGGGGAAAAATGCAGCAGCGAAAAGTGCATACACCGGCAACCTTGCACCACAGGACATGAAAGGGTTCATCATGATGGTCAGTGTTCTGTCACGCTCATTTTCAAGAGTTCTCGTTGCCATAATTGCAGGCACGTTACAACCAAAGCCAACAAGCATTGGAATAAACGATTTCCCGGGCAGGCCGATAATCCGCATGGCTCGATCCATTACAAAGGCAGCGCGTGCCATATAACCGGAATCTTCCAGAAAAGAGAGAAACAAAAACATAAAACCAATTGGTGGAATAAAGGTGGCCATGGTTTGAATACCACCGCCGATACCATCAGCCAGAAGTGTTTTTACCAGGATAGGAACGCCCAGAGAAGTGAGAAGAGAACCAAATCCATCCACAAAAATGGCACCTGCAAATTGATCGAAAGAGTCAATAAATGCGCCACCAAGGTTAATGGTAAACATGAACATCAGATACATGGCTGCAATAAAAATTGGAATACCAAAAGCGCGGCTGAGAACAACTTTATCGATTTTATCAGAGACAGAGGCCGTCACTTCACCTTTTTTCTTCACCGTATCCGTTGTCAACCAATTGATGAATCCGTAATGAGCAGAAGCAATAAGAATATCAGGTTCATCTTCCAGCCTATCCTCAATGGACTGCTCCAATTCTTCCGCCTTCTTAACAGCTGCCAGACTTGCAGCAGCCATGACCTGATCATCACCTTCAAGGAGCCTTATGGCCATCCACTCGGTATTCCATTCTTTTTCTGCTGCCACCGCTTCAACAAGGGGGAGAAGCTCTGCTGCAGCTTCCTGTATTTCTACGGGATAGGTAACAGTAGCTGTGGACACTTTTCTTTCATGAATAGCTGCATTGATCATCTCCTTGAGTTCTTCAATGCCTTGTCCTTTTGTCACTACCATTGGAACAACAGGACACCCAAGCTGCTTAGCAAGACCTTCAACATCTATTTCAATTTGTCTGTCTTTGGCTACGTCCATCATATTCAGGGCAACAAGCAGAGGCACACGCATTTCAAGAAGCTGGCTTGTCAAATAAAGATTCCGCTCAATATTAGAAGCATCAACAATATTAACAATAAGATCAGCCTCACCTGACAGGCAATAATCCCTGGCAACTTCTTCATCAACAGAAGCGGCTGACAGGGAATAAATTCCCGGCGTATCGACAACTTCAATCTTATCGCGGCCATGCTGGTAATATCCAAATTTCCTGTCAACAGTCACTCCGGGCCAGTTTCCCACCCGTTGCTTTGCACCGGTAAGGACATTAAAAAGAGTAGTCTTCCCACAGTTGGGATTGCCTACCACACCAATAGTAAAATCACTCATCTTAAACTCCCTCCACGGCAATCACAGCCGCTTCGTCTTTACGTAAGGTTAGATTATATCCACGCACTGCAATCTCAACAGGATCACCCATAGGGGCTACACGATTCACTGTGAATTCAGTTCCCTTGATCAGTCCCATGGCCAATAATTTTTTTCGATACTCCTTCTTTCCCTTTCCAAAGCCAGCTATCTTTCCAGTCATTCCGACATTAAAATCTGCAAGTGTTCTTCTCATACCTTACTCCTTTGAAACGTATATTTTTTGTGCCATACCACCGCCAAGCATGAAACGATTCTCATCTTTGGCGACCAGAACTGCTCCCTTTTTCCGGCATTGAATTATTTCAACGGTATCATCCAGTTGAAGGCCAATGCTCAAGAGACGTTCTTTCATTTTTCCACCACCGCGAATCATAACAATACGGACAATCTCACCACCGCCGGCAAGAGCAAGTGGAAATGATGGCCCTTTGTTATCTTGTTGTACCTGTTGCTTCCCAAACCCCATTCAACTGCTCCTTTAATGAAATAACTTTTAAAAATCGCCATGCGGCAACATCCGTTACAATGAAACCCTCATGGTGGATATGTTTTAGGGTTAACTAATTTTTTGAATTATTTACCTTGTTGGCCGTTTTACGTCAAGAGTTTTTTTAGGCAAGCCAAAACATATATTGCAACACCAAAACAATCCCGACAGTGAAACAATTGTCAAACAACAAAACATTGCTTACACCGTAAACAACTTACGGCTCGATAAAATCAATAGAAATACGTACAGATAGAAACTGGAATGGATGACAGGATAAAAAGGGAGTGACTTAGAAAAGAAATAAATGACCAGGCGTAAAACGCCGGAAAAAACAATGAAAATAGAAATGGAAGGGGCTATTCAAGGATTAAATGAATAACGCCATATCAAAAGAAGAATTCAAATGAAGGGAAAAACAGTAAACTACAGGTTCAATATCTTGTGACAATGATTACTTGACAACTTTTTTATCAATAAAGTCGCTCAAACAACGCTCGCAATCTTCCTCGGTACAGCCGTGCTTACAATAATAACCAAAACCGGAATTCCAGGTAATACCGCCTTTCGGACACTTCTCCACATATTCAGCATACTTCACAAAACGATCGACAATCTCCTTGGGAACAGAATGCTCCATCTTGCAGGCAGCCTCATCAGCCTCTTTCTGATCAACGCCAAGTACATTAACTAAAAAATGCTCCAGAGCCTGATGTCGACGAACAATCTCCTCTGCAACAACACGGCCTTTATCCGTTAATGTAATTAAGTCATACGGAGCATAGTTGATAAGACCCAGTTTACCTAAAGTTCGAAGTGCCCCTGTGACGGAAGATGCCCGCACATCAAGTCGTTGGGAAATATCTTTTGCCCGGGAAGCCATCTTTGCGGCAGAAATATGGTAGATCGCCTCAAGATAATCTTCCTGGCTTGCAGTTAGCTGTTTTTCAGAAGCCATAACCTTGCCTTTTAGAGGAGGGAGGAACGGTAAAAATCAACTAAAATTTTACGGCAGCGCGAAACAAATGTCAATCATTCTTTCTATTGGAAACAAAAGTCACCGTTCACCAGCCATACACCTTTACTGTAAATCTTGATCTGTATCAATATCAGTTTTGCTATTGAAGCTCATTCAATATGTGAAACTTTTCTATAATGATTAAGTAGCATAATCACGCAAACAAGAGTGGTTGAAACAAAGGCCAGCCCAATATACACGCCACCAAAGCCATACGTTTTCTTGATAAAAGAAACCATATTTACACTGAGTGCGCCAACACCAAAAGTAAGAACAAACTTCAGGCCATAGGCTGAGCTATGAAGCTCTGGTGGACTGAGGCGGGCAACAAGTGTGTTCTCCAAGGGCTGCATACCGAGCAGGAAAAATGAATGGATCATGGCAAAGATGACCAGCGGCATATCCGAGGTCATGGCCATGGCGATTACTGCCGGAATAGTGATTAAATGAAAGATCAGATAGCCCCGACCAAGGTCAACAGACTGCCCCACCCTGCCACCAAAGTACTGTCCGCCCATTCCCACCAGATAAATAAAAGATGTAATGAGGGTGGCAAAAACATTGGCTGAGCCCATCTCTCCGGAAAGGGAAATAAAACTCTGGTAAAGATCTCTGTTCTGTAATTCAAAATATGCAGGCAATGTGATGGTGGTGGCACGGTACACAACGCCACCCAGCATCATGGCCACCAGAAGAACCAGAAAAGGCGCAAGTGATCGTTTTGCCTGGGTAGCATGTTTGTATATCTGCTGGCCACCATGTCCGTTACGAACCAGATAGAGAAGAAAAATTCCACTCAGGTTCAATGTTCCGACTACCAGATAAACAGCCTCCGCACCCCATAGATAGTTTACCAAACCTGCAAGGATAGGTGCTGTCGCAAGCCCGAGGTTTCCAAACATTCCATTATAGGCCATACCCTGACTGGTATTTTTAAATTCCTTTGCTATCCAGCCAAGTCCCACCGGATGATATATTCCTGAAAAGAGGCCAATACCGGCAAGACAAAGACTGAGCATAAAAGGATTGGACAAATTCATCGCTGCAAGAAAACCGCAGATCCCCGCACCAAGATGAAACAGCAGCAGCAGAGGACGTGATCCGAAACGGTCTCCTAACAGTCCCCAGGGAAGAGCAGTTAAGCCAAAAAGAAGATACATCCAGAACGAGAGTGCCAGGGTCTGTACCATATCCATGCCCAGTTTTGCGGCCAGGGGCAAGAGAATAGCCGGAAAAACCAGCATATTGAAATGGCTCATGAAATGGCCAAAACAGGACACTGTGAGGATGGAACGTTCTCTGGGGGAAAGTGTTGATAAATTCATTAAACTCTTTTCCCTTCTAGTATAGTAACGATCCGATCGAGGATCAGATCTGCTGTCTGCTCCTTACTTGTAAAGGGAAGCTCTGTATATCCTCTGCTATCCAACAAGGTGACCTGGTTGGTGTCTGTTGCAAACCCGGTATCTTTGCCGCTGATGTCATTGATTGCAATCAGATCCAGATTTTTCTGCTTCAGTTTTTTCTCTCCGGCCTTGTGATGATCACAACTTTCTGCAGCAAAACCTACCAGAATATATTTATGCTGTTCCTTCTCCTGACCTAACTGCTTAAGAATGTCCAGGGTCTGCTTGAGCTGCAAAACAAACTCGGCATCATCTTTTTTTACTTTGTCGGACGCAGTTGTTTCAGGACGAAAGTCACATACTGCTGCAGCTTTGATGATTACAGAACAGTCCCTGGCTGAATCCATGACTACCTGGTACATTTCTTTTGCAGTCTCAATATCCTTCCTTTTTACCCCGTAAGGAGTGGGAAGAGATGTTGGACCGCTGACCAGCAGGACTTCTGCCCCACGTCTCCGGGCAATTTTGGCCAGCTCATAACCCATTTTACCTGACGATCTGTTACTTAAAAAACGGGCAGGATCAAGCGCTTCACGTGTAGGGCCTGCCGTGATAAGAATTTTTTCTCCAGCAAGATCCTGCTTTGCAAGGGAGCTGAGAAGCTGTTGCCGCACATTATCCCATTCAGGTAAACGTCCGGGGCCTTCGGTCTTACATGCCATCTTCCCGGACTCCGGTTCTATAATCCCATGCCCCAGCTCTCTTAACATCTCAAGATTACGCTGAGTTGCTGGATTTAAAAGCATCCTGCTGTTCATGGCAGGAGCAACAAGTACCGGGCAATCAGCAGCAAGAACAGAAGTGGTCAGGAGGTCATCAGCCAGCCCATGGGCCAACTTTGCAATGGTGTTGGCAGTGGCTGGAGCAATCAGGACAAGATCAGCTTCCTGGCCAAGCTGGATATGAGAAATAGCATGAGCTTCCTCTGCTGCAAACATATTTGTCAACACCGGATTCCCTGAAAGTGCAGCATAAGTCAGAGGAGCCACAAATCGACAAGCTGACTCAGTCATAACCACGGAGACCTCAGCACCTTCTTTAGCAAGTGAGCTTACCCAACCGGCAACCTTAAACGCTGCAATGGACCCGGTCACTCCCACAACAATTTTCTTATTGGAAAAAATACTTTGCATTGCTGGTTTACCTTCAGCTTAAAAACAGAAAAGCATGCCCGGCCTTACGCCGAACATGCTTTTCATTAAAAATGAACTCTGTTTTCTGATTTTCGTTAATCTCTACCGCCACCGAAAAAACGAAGAAGCATGAGAAAGAGATTGATAAAATCGAGATACAGGGCAAGTGCTCCCATAATCGCTCCTTTTTGTACAGCCTCATGACCCTGCTCCATAATACCCTGTTCACCCATATTCTTGATCTTTTGGACATCGTAGGCAGTAAGACCAACAAAGACAAAAACACCAATAAGGGAGATAGCCCAGTAAAGAGAAGAGCTTTGCATAAATATATTAACCACTGAGGCAATAATTATTCCAATCAGGCCCATAAAAAGAAAAGATCCCATTCCAGAGAGATCTCTTTTAGTCACAAGCCCGTAAACAGCCATAGCACCAAACATTCCAGCAGTAATAAAAAAGGTGGCAGCAATGGAGGATTGGGTATAGGCGAGAAAAATCATGGACAGGGTTAAGCCATTGAGGGCTGCATAGCCGACAAAAAGCCCTGTTGCTGTCCCGGCCTGTATTTTATTAATTCGGGCTGACAGATAAAAAACCAGACCAAGTTCTGCAAAAAGCAGGATCATAAATAAAGGACTTGCGATCAACTGTGCGGCAAGGCCGGTGGAAGCGGTGAACCAGGCAACAACACCAGTGATGCCAAGGCCTATCGCCATCCAGTTAAAAACCTTTGCCAGGAAGATGGTGGATGCTTCCTGCTTCGCCTGGCTGAGGGTTATCTGATTACTAACGTGCTCCATATCAAAACTCCTTTTCTTAGGAGTCGTAAATGAATAACTCATCGTTTTTGCATCCATGCTTCAGGCCATCTTTAGCCACTCCTCAATCACAAAATCCTCAACGTAGCTCTGCTACGCCTGCGGTTTTGTTCAATCAGATTAGCTAAATACGACCTAAATCATGGCGCAAATTCCGATAACTTATTCATTTCCAACTCTTTAGTTTGTTTACGTGATACTAAAAATAAGCTACATTTACTGATAAGATATAACCATTATGGGTCAGCTTGCAAGAAAAAGAGGCTCGTAAAAGAGGAAAAAATGAAAATGAAAATAGCAATCAGTGGGAAAGGAGGTGTAGGAAAAACCACCATCATGGCGCTTCTGGCCGAGGAATTCAAAAAAGGTGGTAAGGATGTACTGGTCATTGACGCTGACCCAAGCCCTCATATGGCAGAAACCCTTGGCGTAGAACACCCTGAAGAGATCCGGCCCATTGCCGATATGACAAAGTTGCTGGTTGAACGTTCAGGGAAAACCGAAGGGTCGCCCATGTATAACATGAACCCGGAAGTGAATGACCTGCTGAAAGATTTTATGATCAATCACAATGGAATGAAACTGATGGTGCTGGGTGCCATCCAGACAGGTGACAAAGGATGTGCATGCCCGGAGAGCAATGTACTGCGACGGATGCTGACTAAACTTCTCCTGTCAGAAAACCAGGTCGTGTTACTGGATATGGAAGCAGGTGTAGAGCACCTGGGGCGTGGCACCATTGCCGGGATCGACCAGTTACTAATTGTGGTTATCCCTTCAAAATCCTCCATTCGAACAGCTATGAAGGTGAAAAAACTAGCAGAAGATGTAAAAATTCCGAAGATCAGCTTTGTGGGCAATTTAATTACTGATGACGAGGACAAATCTTTTCTTGAAAAAGGTCTGGGCATTCGTCCAATAGCGTTCTTCTCAGACTCCAAGGCTATCAGGAAAGCGGAACGTCAAGAAATTCCAGTTAACACCCTGGAAAATGCTGCAGGCGAAGCCCCCCTGACACTCATGCAGGCACTCACTAAATAGGAACTGACTTAATGAGAGGGGTACCTCAAACCGCACCGCGGCCGTCAAACACCCGCTTAATGGTTTTAAATATGATCTTTATATCGGTCCACAGGGAGTAGTTCAGAATATACCAGTCATCCATGCCCACCCGTTCATCGTAGCTGCTGCCGTCAGAACGCCGTTCAACCTGCCATGCCCCGGTAATACCAGGTTTCATGGAGCAATATCGGCCGGCACTCTCCTTGTAAAAATCAGTGAGTTCTTGACCCACAATCGGCCTGGCACCAACAACGCTCATTTCACCTTTGAAAACATTGATAAACTGAGGAAGTTCATCAAGGCTGGTTTTTCGTAAAAACTTCCCAAGTTTCGTTACACGTGGATCCTTCTGCAATTTAAAACTATTTTCCCATTCCTCGCGCATATTCGGATCATCAGCCAATAGTTGCTCAAGCTGGTCTTCTGCTCCCACCACCATGGAACGAAATTTCAAACACGCAAATTCCTTACCTGCAGAAGTAATCCGGGGATGCTTGTAAAACACAGGCCCTCCATCCTGAAATTTGACAAACCATGCAATAATACAAAACAGTGGTGAAAGAAAAACCAGAACAAGGCTGGAAAAAATCACATCAAAACTACGTTTCCATTCGGTATTGGGATTAAAATTCAGAACAAGCAGGTCGCCAAGAGATTGCATCTCAGCATGGTGCAGGCCATAAACATAGAGATCAGGCACAAGATAAATTCGCGCCCCCAGCGACCTGCATTCCCGCAAAATTTTAAAGATCTTTTTTTCAGCCCGCATGGGAAGAGCGATATACACATAATCTATATCATTACTCTCCAAATACTCGGGAAGAGAGGAAATATCACCCAAGATTGTTTTCCCCATTCCTTTAATCTCTTCACTCTCATTTACCTTGTCATCAAAAAAACCGATAATCTCAATACCCGTCCAGGGAATTGTATCAAGTTCCTTTGCAAGAGACACACCAAGATCACCCGCTCCAGCCACCACCGCATGTCTCACATTTTTCCCCTTTGAGCGAAAAAAATGCAGGATTTTCCTGGCAGTCACATGAAGAGCAAAAAGAAGCAATGGGGTGACAAGCGACCAGATCAAAAAAATAACTCTGGAATAGGCATGTGAAATTTTAAAAACAAAAAAGTAAAAAAGAATAATTCCTACAACAGTCCCCCATGCCCTTAAAATAACCAAAAATTCTTGGAAAAACTTCCACCCACGCCAAGAACGATACAATTGAAAAGACTGGAAAGTCACCAGAGACAAGCCAAGAGAGAGCCACATCAAATAGGTGTAATAATAATTCCACGGTACCCGATACCAGTGTACCAGAGCCCAAAGAAAACCACAGACCAGGGCACAGTCGACAAGATTTAACAACTTACATACAAAAGAACTCTGCTCCCGCAGATTCAAAGATATCATTTTCTCACTTCACTCCAAAACTCAAGTTTCATCGCCACCAGGTTACGTGCATACTCAACTTTGGTCGCAGCCCGGCAGGAAGAGAACTATAATTCCTTCCCAATTTATAACCTATAAATTTCACCCCGCATCTTATAATCAAATCCGGAATAAGATACCAGGCATTGTTCTTCAAAAAATAGGAAAATGCTGAGCGTACATAACTTGCCCCATGACCTTCAGCTCGGCCATACTCCTGCAGAAGCCAATTTTCAGTACTGTGCAGGACACCAATATCAAAATGTCTTTTGAACTCTTCAACAAGGGAATAGTTGTGCGAATGATAGACCGTTGCCTCGGCAACATATTGTATGGCATACCCCTCTAAAAGTAGCCTGCCAACAGCACAAGTATCCTCTCCGAATATAATTCCATTATCAAAATATCCGCTGGCCGCAAGAATTGATTTATTATAAGCGGCAAATGAATTTGAAACAAAAACGGTCTTCAAGCCATAGGTATGTTTATCATCATTAGTTCTGACGTATGACTCAGTTGGATAATTAAACAAACGAAGATGAGCTGCCGCCGGTGTGGCATCCTTGCGGGGTAACTGCCTGCCATAGCTTACCGCAACAGAAGAAGAATTTGTGCTTTTAAGTGGCTGAACAAGGGACGCAAGACTTTCAGAACCGGCAATTACTGCATCCTGTGTCATAAACACAAGAATATCACCAGCAGCTTTTTTTGCCGCCAAAGCTCGAGTGCCTCCATGATCAAAATCTTTTTTGTCAATGCGGACAACCTCTGCGCCAAAGCTTTTTGCTCTTTGAACAGTATTATCTGTTGAAGAAGAATCATATATCAGCAGTTCATATTCTTCATGTATTTCCTGCATGGCAATACTTTGAAGCACCTCGCCGAATAATTCACCGCCATTGAAGGTTGGAATAATAATAGTAATCAAGAGATTTGAACCTTGGGGTTTTCTTTTTTTTCTTTTAACGCCCTGGCCAGCAACACAACTTTATCACATTGAAAAACAAAAAATAACACAGGATTCCAGGGAATGAATGAAAACAATTTACTCAGCACCGCGTCTGCAACAGTAAGTAGAGAGACAGATAAAATTTCAAATCTTGTTGCAAAAGTTACAGCGCCGCTACCTGCTGTTCTTTCCGGATGCAGGGAGAGAAGTAGCACATAATTATTGATGGAATCACGCATATTAGTATAGACCTGCTGTTTAGTCAGCACGCCCATATGAGAACAGGTGTTGTCAACATGCTTGATAATATACGCCTCAGAGAGACGAATGGCCCACTCAATATCTTCAAAGCCGTAACCTTCAAACCGGGAATCAAACCGGATCGAATCAAGTATATCCCGACGCAACATGGTATTAGAAGTGAACAAATACCGCCATGGAGTGACGTTTCTATCAACAGCAGACAGTGCCTCTGTTTTTTTACTCTTATACAAGTAAAAAGAACAATCTACATCACCAGCTCTACTCTGCAGATAACTAATCCCACCGCATACAATTTCACACCCGGCCTTTGCCTGATCAAAATAGACCTGCATGAAATCATCATGATCAGGTAACATATCAGCATCACAAAAAAGGACATATTCTCCTTTAGCCTTATCTAAAAGAGCATTGCGCACCGCAACGCGTCCCCGGTTAACAGAAAACTCCTCATATATTACCAGAGATAGCTGTTCAGCCAGCGAAGCGGTATCAAACTTTTCATTGGATCCGTCATCTATCACTATAATTTCAATGCCCCTTTGCTCATCGAGTTCGAGGCATTGGCCATGGAGATTTTGTAACAGAGACCGAACGTCCCAATTATATACCGGGATCAAAATTGAAAAGAAAACAGAAGATGACATGCAAGTAGCTTATAATTTAATTTTTTTTACCAGGGCCAGTCTGCTTCTGTAAAAATGAAGCAGTCCATCAAGATGAAGTTTTTCCATTACAATACGAACTCCACGTTTCAATGTGAGAAAATAATAATACCAGATCGTAGAAAAAAAAGAATTCCCAAGCAATTCCGTGCGGGCTCTGTGTGTTTCCCGTAAAGCATTTTTCCAGTTTTCCTCTGATATCCCGTCATGCTGCATGTTTGCCAAAACATTATCAAGTGATACAAAAATAGCACCTTTGCATTTAAAACGAAGGAGCAACTCATAATCCATGGCCAGTTTGTAGTCATTTGAAAACATGCCAAACCGCTTATATAAATCCGTCAAAACAAAACAGGTGGGGTGAGTAACACTCATTTCCCGCTCAAGTAATTCCGGCACAGAACTGCATATATATTCCTGTTGCAATCCTTTCCAGAATTGCAGAGCCCCGCAAACAACAGCAACTTCCCGGTCTGCCAGAAAGGCGTCAACCACACACTCTACAGTATTAGCTTCGTACCAGTCACCAGCATTAATCAGGCCTATAATTTCACCGCGGGCACGTTGAATGCCCTTGTTAAAAGCATCACTGATCCCGCTATCTGCTGTGCTTTGCCAAAAAGTCAGTTGAGAATCGTATTCTTCAAGAATGGAAACCGTACCATCCTTTGAGCCACCATCAATAACAATATATTCCACAAATTCGTAACTTTGCTGCAGAACACTGTCCATGGTTTGCCGAATATCACTCTCATCATTTAAAACAATAGTGATAATGGAGACCAGAGGCTTTTTTGATATGTGCTTACCTGTCCTCATATGTCCTACAATAGACTACGGTACAATTCTGCAGTTTGCTCCACACACCTCTCCCAGGAGAATAGCTGCTCTCTTTTGTAGCCGCGTATTCGTAATGTTTCCAAAATCTTTTCGGATTGAGCTGTGTCTTCCAGTACAGTTTGCATCTCCTCTTCATCAAGCGGATCAAAATAGAGCGCAGCATCACCTGCAATTTCAGGCATTGAACTTGTTTTACTACAGACAACAGGACACCCGCAACGCATAGCTTCAAGAAGAGGTAAGCCAAAACCCTCGTAGAGTGAGGTGTACACCAACAACCTTGCCTGAGAATAGAGCGTGGCCAGCATCGCATCCGATGCCTGCACATGTTTGACCTGTTTGCTCAATCCACAATCTTCAATAGCCTGCAATTCAGTAGCAGTAAACTTTCCGCCCCCCACACACAAAAGATCAAAGTCAGATCGTAAAGATTCCGAGTGACCATAAGCAACAAGAAGGGTAGAAAAATTTTTTACGCCTTGTCTCAATCCCACATAAAGAAGATAGGGCTTGTCCAGGCCTTGTTTCCCAGTATCTGCAGACGACTTAACAAATGAAGATGCCAGTGGAATAACGGTTATTTTTTCAGGCGGCACAGCAAGAAAGCGGATGAGATCCTCACAAGTCTTATGGGAAATTGTAATAAGATGATCTGCCCGGGCAACTGCAGCAGCTTTGAGAACGGGAATTTCTAAATCAGGCCCATGGAACTGTTCCGGAAAACGTTCATGGATCATATCATAAACAGTGAGAATACGTGGTGCTGAAACTGCCTGCGCTTGCAGAGAATAATAGGTTTCATGAAAAATATCAGGTTTTGCCTTCTTCAGCAGAAAACGGCTGGCAAACAAATTTACAGGAGTCAGGACGTGATGTTTTCCTGGAAACATTGGAATTTTTCTTCCAATTGTATCCACGGAACTGGAACCAAGGTAGTCATTGATATGAACAGGTGCTAAAATTGTTGTTTTGATTTCCGGAAAACGTCTCGGGAGTTTGCTTGCGAGCTCAATAAAATAACGTGAGATCCCACCAACATTTTGAAGCGTAAAAATCTGATAGTCGTAATATATATGCATACACAAAAATCTCTACTCAGCGACCATCCCAGGCTTTTCGATATCCGGCCACAGTCTGATCAGCACAATGTTTCCAGGAAAAACTGGCTGCTCTCTCAATTCCTTTGCGCACATAACTCTTTCTGAGTTCTTCATCTGTTAGCAAACTCAACATGGACTGACAAATTTGATCAATATCATGTGGATCCACTAAAATACCAGCATCACCGACTACCTCAGGCAAAGAACTTGTGCTGGAAGCAATCACCGGCACCCCGCACTGCATCGCCTCAAGGGGTGGCAGACCAAAACCTTCATACAAAGATGGATACAGAAATCCTGTTGCACCACTGTATATTGCGCTGAGATACTTATCGGGAACAAAACCCGTAAAAACAACTCTATCCTGCAGCAGTGGATCATTATCTATTGCATCCAGTAATTCCTGCACCTTCCAGCCACGGGTGCCAACCAGAACAAAAGAAATATCCTCGCAACCCGGCTCCCCTAGAATTTCACGAAAACAACGAATTGAAGTCTCAAGATTTTTTCTCTTTTCAACCGTGGCCAAGGTGAGAAAATAGCGCCCCTTGGGAATATGAAACTGCTGTTTCACCTCATCAAGCAATCGTGTATCAGACACAGGGTAATAGAGTTCAGAAGATGCCGCCAGTGGTGTTACAAAAATGCGATCCGGATCCATACGAAAATAGAAGCAAATATCCTTTTTTGTACACTCAGAGATAGTAAAAAGAAAGTCATTTTCTGCTGAAAATGACTCAACAATGGGTCGAAACTCATCAACAAATCCATCAGCAAAATATTCCGGATGAATGAGAGGAATGATATCATATATCGTCATCATACGAACCGGTTTGTGACCAGAATGAAACTGAGGCAGAGCTGAGTACTGGGAGTGAAAAAGATCCGCCTGTTGCCCGATCCTGCGGGTGAGTGACATACGATACAACCGGGAAAAAATTTTTGCAGAGAGTGTCTCCTGTACAACTTCACGATCACACCCGGCAAGAGCAATCAGGAGTTTTTCAAACACAGTATTGGGAAACGCTTTTCCAGCAAACTTCTTTTCAGTAAAATAGATATCTGTGAGCTGATTGACCTGTAGAGAAGACAAAGATGTGTAACTGATATCCAGATCATCACGCGCAAGTAACTCCTGCGACAGACTACTGATAACCCTGTAAATACCAGTTCTGGCTGTTTCAAAAAGCTGGGCTAAGCCAATTACGCCTGCATCTATAACTATTTTCATGGTAACTGCTCAGGTACCTGCCGGGAAACGACTAGTATCGTGCCAGTGATAAATTGTCGTAATATTGCGCCGCAATTTTTTGTGCCTGTTGATTTTCAACTTGAGGCGCATAATTGGGCTATGTGACTTAAGTTGAAAATCAACAGGCGCGGAAAAAGGCAAGTAATATGCGACAATTCAGCGTTGACACGACACTAGATACCTCGAAACATGAGGGGGGGGGCCGAGACAGAACGCTTGCAGCAATCAGGCCTTAAGCAGATTCTCGAAATAAGGGATGGTTTTCTGTAAACCCTCTGTGAGTTGTATACCCGGTTCCCAGCCAAGTTTTTCTTTGGCAAGACTGATATCAGGCCTCCGCTGAATTGGATCATCGCTAGGAAGCGGTTTATATACCAGTGTTGAGGAGGAACCGATAAGATCAATAATTTTTTCTGCCAGTTCTTTAATAGTGAATTCAATAGGGTTCCCGGTGTTCACTGGCCCTGTAAAATCATCAGGACTCGCCATCAAGCGAACAAACACTTCAATCAGATCATCAACATAGCAAAAAGATCGGGATTGTTGTCCGTCTCCATAAATGGTAATGGGCTGATTTTGCAAGGCCTGCATAATAAAATTCGACACTACCCTGCCATCATTGGGATGCATCTGAGGGCCATAGGTATTGAAAATACGTGCAACTTTAATGCGAAGATTATGTTGACGACGGTAATCAAAAAAGAGGGTCTCTGCGCAGCGTTTCCCTTCATCATAACAGGAACGAAAACCAATAGGATTCACATGACCCCAGTAATCTTCTGTCTGGGGGTGTATCTTTGGATCACCGTATACTTCACTGGTTGAGGCCTGGAAAATTTTGGCGTTTACCCTTTTAGCCAGCCCAAGCATATTAATTGCACCATGAACACTGGTCTTTGTTGTCTGTACGGGATCATGCTGGTAATGTATGGGAGATGCCGGGCATGCAAGATTATAAATTTCATCCACCTCCACATACAATGGAAATGTTACATCATGACGCATGAGTTCAAAATGAGGATTATCGAGGAGGTGGAGGATATTATCCTTGGTTCCGGTAAAAAAATTATCCACACAGATAACATCATGCCCATCCTTCAACAATCGTTCACAAAGGTGAGAACCAAGGAACCCTGTTCCACCGGTTACCAACACCTGTTTTCTCGTTTGTGATTCCATATTTATCTCATAACCTATGTTAGTATTAAAAAATCAAATCGCTTAACATTTTCAACGTACTGTTAAATAATAGACACGACCCTTGAAGAAAAGTCTACACCATAGGGAATGTGATTGAGATTAAATCAACTGTAACATAATTAAGCAGATTTTAAATAGACGACAAAAATGGACTTGTCAAGCACATGTTCTGCTAAACAACACCTTGATATAGGGCTTCCACATCCTCGCCATACATTTACCTGTTTTACAGAAACCATGAAGTAGTGTACTTTCACTTCACTCAAACAAAATACTTACCCAGCAAATACGCGATCTGAGCTAAAACAAAACCACAACTTCATGAAGAACGTTCTCCATTTTTTTTCAATCTGCAGCAGTTGGAAAACAGGTCGTTGGTTCTTCTCAGCTTCCATTCTATTGCTGCTCTTCAGCCTTTTCTCCCCTGGTCTTGCTCTTCGCCATATTATTGTTCCACAAGCCGACTTCAGCCGTAATGGCTGGTGGATGCATTTCTACGAACCGTCCCATCCCGTGGGCATTGAAGGATACAAAACATTTATACCCGGTGGCCAATACATGGCCTTAAATCCTGACTTCAAAAAGACAAGGGGCTATCTGATATGGGATGTGCCGGTTGGTGGCCAATATTGCTTTAATTTAGTAGCCCGAGAAAATGCTGCCTTAAGTATTGATGGAAAAACAATCGCCAGACTGCATAAAAACAACCTACCAATACAACGTATAGACACATGGGTCTCCTTAACAAAAGGCCGACACATTTTCCAGGTACAACTGGATAACAGTACCGGTACAGGTGGCTTCTCAGTAGGCATGATGATTCCGCCGAGGATGAACAATCGTGACTTACAAGGTGCGGATGTGGCCGTTCCATTGCTTCGCAACCTGGATAGCTGGTGGTTTTTTTTAAAGTTCCTCCACAATGGAAAACCAATCTTCTGGTTTTTCTCAATCTTTTTTATGCTCTGTCTTCTCTTACCGATAACGTTAAAAAACCGTACAGTTTCTGTTCTGCTTACTGTTGCCGTTGCTCTGGCCCCGGCCTTATTTCTCCCGGTTACAATCCAGCGGGAACCGTATATTGGAAAGATGATTCATCAGGAATTGCAGAAGATAAAACCGGACTTTGTCTTCATCGGTAACTCCATGCTCTTGAGCCGCATAAATGATTCGCACCTGGAACAGTTACTGGGTGGTAAAAAGGTATACTCAATTGTCAATTTTGGTGGCCTTTCTGCAATTCATTACCTGTCATTTAAATATTTATTTCTCCCGGCCAATATTACTCCCAAAAAAGTTTTTATCTTTTTCCGGAGTAATCAATTCATTAGACCCAAAATGCGCACAACCGACCAACTAGCTCTTAAAACAATCCAGCGCCTCACCCCTGCCCCCGACACTGTTTTTGAGCAAATCGTGCATGGCCGTTCCCGGTCAATTATCGATATTGTTTATGACAATCTGATCAGCATATTTCCTGTTGCAGCCACTCAGGAAAAGATTCGCAGCAAACTCAGCAATCTTGCATTGTTCATGGCATCGATATGGCATCTGGATGATGGACACATAGCCAAAAAGCAGCAAAGCATACTCACTCAGGCCAATAAACGTTTTTCCTTTACAAGCGGTTCACTACGAGCTGACATTGACACTGAAAGCAAACAAAAAAATAGTGACAAAAACAGTTACGATTTTAAGAATCGGGTTGCAGATTCCTTTTTACCGCATATCCTTCAACTGGCTCGGAACAAAAATATATCATTGGTGTTTATCAGAGTACAGGATCGTCCAGCCGAAAATGGTGCAATTCCAGATCCTCCTGAACTACAAGCATATATGCGTGACTTGAAAACATACTTAACAGAGCACAATGCACTCCTGTATGATTTTACCGGTGATCCCGAACTGCCACTTTCCGTCTATCATGACGGAGATCACATTAAAGATCAAAAAAAATACACAGAGCTCTTCTTCCGACGTGTGGGAGACTTCCTCAAATGAGCTTTAACAGTATAGCGTTCTTTTTGTTTCTCCCTGTTGTTGTGCTGGTGTACTGGATACTCCCCAGACGTGGGCAGAATGTATTCCTGTTGGCTGCCAGTTATTTTTTCCTCTGCTATATACATCTCTGGTTCGGTGCTTTGATCTTCATGGTCACAGCAGTCAATTATGGCTGCAGTATTGCTATGATCCGCTGGCCCCACAAAAAAAAGGCCCTTCTCATCCTCTGTCTGGTTCTCTGCTTTGGCGAACTGGCATATTTTAAATACGCCTCTTTTTTCCTGGAAAATATTATTTCCCTTTTCACCACATTCGGAATTCCATTTTCCAGGCCTGTACTCAACATAATGCTCCCTGTGGGAATTTCCTTTTATACCTTTCAGGCTATTGCCTATACGATTGATGTCTATCGTGGTGACACCAAGCCCTGTTATGACATACTGGATTTTTCCCTGTTTATTTCATTCTTTCCACAGCTGGTAGCCGGTCCCATTGAGCGCTCCCGTGACTTGCTGCCGCAAATCCGCAACACCAGGCACATTACGCCTGAACTCTTCCAGCAGGGTCTCATACTCCTGCTCTGGGGAGTTTTAAAAAAACTGGTAATAGCCGATAATTGCGGTTTAATCGCCTTTAAAGTCTTTTCGCTTACAGACCCTGGTTTCTACCTTTTATGGTCGGGTGTCTTTGCCTTTGGCATACAAATTCTCGCCGATTTCTGGTCCTATACAGACATGGCACGCGGCTCTGCACTCCTCCTCGGGTTTAAACTATCACGTAACTTTGACCATCCCTATTTCGCGAAATCTCCCGCTGATTTCTGGCGACGCTGGCACATGACGCTCTCTTACTGGCTGCGTGACTATGTCTATATTCCTCTGGGTGGTTCCAGAGCTCAGTCATCATTTCGGCGGGGAGCAAATATAATAATCACGTTCCTCCTCTCCGGACTCTGGCACGGAGCCAGCTGGAACTTTATCCTCTGGGGAGGCTATCATGGATTGCTTGTACTACTCGACCGCCTTTGTCGAAAAACAGTGACAGCTTTTCGTGGCTTTCTTCCAGCACAACTCCGCTTTCCATTCCTGATCTTGCAGATATGCGGAACATTTCTCCTCATCAATATAGGATGGCTTCTGTTCAGGGAAACAGACATCCAGACCTTATTGAATTATCTGCAGCTCTCTCCAAATGCATCCACAGTGACAGACAATCAGGTGGCAACATATCTCTTTAGCCTGACTCTGCTCTATGGACTGCCTATATTTTTACATGGTATTCTATACTTCCTTGATAAAAAAAAACGAGGGCCAAGAGAGCAATACGCAAAGAATGTATTGCTTCTTCGTCCGCTTTTAGCCGCTTTTTTACTGTTAGGAATTTTAACATTACGAAGCCCGGAAGCCTCTACCTTTATCTATTTTCAATTCTAAAACCGGTGATGAACAGTAAGCCAGTATAAGTACCTTCACCAAATTCTTTTCAAAAAACATATAAAGCACTTTTAAAGTGCTTACAGAGCATGATTTGCAGTAACTGTGTATGGCTGGTGAACGGTTACCATTTTTATTA
>JAOZQU010000184.1 GCA_029932055.1 Desulfocapsa sp. | reverse complement strand
TTTTGTTTCAGCAGATTATTTGCCACCGTTCCATGAGGATCATGGCATTCCAGGCAGCTTTCCGCAACAGGAGCATGTTCAAAGACAAATGGTCCCTGATAACGTGCATGACATTCAAAACAGAGGTCATTCAGTCGCTCGTCGGTTTTGATCATTCCCGGTTCGAGATTAGCGGTACCATGAGGATTGTGACAGCTGTCACAGGTCATGTATCCTTCCTTCAAAGGATGGTGGGAAGGAAAATGCATCTTAGCCTTCTGGTTCTGATGACAACTTACACAGAGTGAAATCTCGTCGTCTTTGATCAGTTTGTGGTTGGTATTATGATGGACTGTGTGGCAGGATGTACAGGAAAGGCCTTCAAATGAATGTTCAGAACTGGCCCAGTTCATCTGTTCACCACTTTGGTGACAGGCAATACAGACTGCAGATACTTCTGTCTCAGACATCCCTTCTTCTCCATATGTGAGAATATCTGCAGGATCTTCTGAGTCAGCATGTATAGAACCCGCACCATGGCAGGATTCACAACCATGACGGTAGGTTGCAGCTTCAAAATCAGCAAGCTTCATGTGAACATTATGCCCGTCATGCGCAAAATCTTCATGGCATTCCAAGCAGGTTTCCGAATCAACATACTGTGCATCCGGCGAGACAGATGGCGCCTTGAGTACCATCGCTCGTTTCTCACGCATCTCGGCACAACCATATATCATAACAAGACATATTGTGGCGAGTAACATTTTTTTAATCATTTCTTCTTCCCCCATTTTCAAAAGAAATTACGTCGAACAGTTTCCTCTGTAATCAGCAGTGCAGGTTGCATCATGAATTTAACGCAGCCTCAATGCACTAAATTATGCTTACCTCCTTTTTATATTTTGTATGTATTAACATTAAATAAAATTGAGTTGATATAATTTGTTGTCTGGTCGTCAGCACACTTCATCTAAAATCAGGATAAAGATTAGAAGTAGATGCATTGTTACCCTCTAATTTGGTGTCTTGCCCAATGCTTACTTGTCGATAGTATTCGATAATAACAGTAAAAAATAAGCAATTAATGAATGAACAAGCATTCATTTTTTTATAATTTTGCCATCCTTTTGGGTAGATGTCAAGAAAAATGAAAGTAGAAAAAAGGGGAAGACCTTACGTTGTTAAGGGAAAATTAACAATTCATGCCACAATGTGTGTTGGTTGTATCTGCCGTTATGTCGTGATATTTGTCGTTTTGTTTCGTATAGTCGTCTTTATTCCCTTGCTGTATAAAATTCCTGTTGCTTAGCCTCTGGCCGTATGTTTTTCTTATATGGATCGTTGCACTACTTTTGCAGTGCATGGGAGCTTCCTATGATACGTGTCACCTCCGACTATTGTGAAAAATGTCTAGTATTTTATGTTTTATCTTCATCTTTCCAACAGAACTGAAAATCTGATCCGCCAGCTTTCTGAAGTTTTGAAACTGACTGAAGATCGTGATCCCTTCAGCCCCGAGTATTTTTTGATTCAGAGTCAGGGGATGGAGCGTATGCTCTCCCAGCAGTTGGCTAAGAGTTTTACCTCCTGGTGCAACTATGAGTACATGCTGCCCACTCGTTTTTTTGCGCTGATGGCGGATCGGTTGGGGATGGATTCCGGGCCGGAAGAGTACGCACGGGATAAGATCTGCTGGCATTTTGAAAGTATACTGTGCGGGGTTAGCGGGGAGCAGTTTTCCGCCCTCAGTCGTTACATTGCATCAGACAGTAATGGAATGAAGCGGTATCAGCTTGCCCGGCAACTTGCATATGTCTTTGATCAGTATCAAATTATGCGTCTCCATATGATAGACGGATGGGAGCAGGGAAGGCTTTTCACTGATAATTCCGCAGAAGGCTACCAGATGGAACTCTGGAATCTGTTACGGGATGCAATCGGTCATTCGCGACATCGTGGTGTGTTTCTTCGTGATCTGATAAATCTCCTGAGCGGGAATAATGATTTCTCATCTGTTTTACCTGCAAGGCTTTCTGTTTTTGGATTACACAGCCTTCCTCCTCTTCTCCTGAATTGTCTGCAGGCAATGGCCAATCACAGCGAAGTACATTTTTATCTTTTATCTCCTTGCCAAACCTATTGGTCGGAACAGGTGACACGTCAGGCACAGCTTAGGAAAAATATTGCATCATTGCGGCAGGGAAAGCAGGTGGCTGATATACGAAACGAAAGCCATCCTTTGCTTGCTTCCCTCGGGCAGCAGGGCAGAGATTTTCAGAATATGCTCCTGCAGGATGTCGAGTTTGCCGGGGAGTTTAAAAGTTTTGAGGATCCCCTTGATGAGGGTAATCCCTGTCTGCTCCACATACTGCAGTCTGATTTGTTAAAGGGTGAGCTAACTCTACAACAAGAGCCACTTTCTGAAGATGAATCACTGGCTGTTGTATCTGCGCACTCGCCCTACCGGGAGATGATGATTCTTAAGGATCGTATTTTGCACTGGCTGGATAATGATCCGGATCTTAACCTGAAAGATATAGTGGTCATGGCTCCTGATATTCAAGAGTACAGTGGTCTGATTCCTGCTGTTTTTCATGATATTCCACACTCCATTGCTGATGGAAACTCGGCACTCAGTAACACCTTCATTGCTGTATTTCTCCAGTTTCTGAATCTTTGCTCCAGTCGTTTTGGCTGGAGTGAGGTGCTTGATCTTCTCGAACAGGAGGAGGTCTATCCACGCTTTGATATCCGCAAAAACGATCTTGAATTGATTCGTCACTGGGTTATTTCGTCAGGGATTCGCTGGGGATTAACAGGTGAACAAAAACAGGAATTGGGGTTACCGGGAAGAGAAGAATGTACCTGGAGAAGTGGTCTTGATCGCTTGCTGATGGGCTATGCTGTGGGTGGAGATGTCGAAGTTGATGGGATCCTGCCATATCAGGACATCGAGGGAAGCATGGCAGCACCCCTTGGTGGACTCTCTTTTTTTTGTGAAATACTGGAACAGGCACATGATACATTTTCCAGGCTCCATACTCTGGAGGGCTGGGCTGAAATTTTTGCCGAATATGCAGACAGGCTGTTTGTGGCTGACGGTGATGACAGTCTGCTCGAGTTGTACGGAATTTTCACTGACCTGAGCCAGGAATATGGAAGCCTTCATTCGGGAATGATCCATTTTGAAGTGATTCGTTCCTGGGTGGAAGGCGAAGCAACAGAGAAAAAATCCAGTTCCGGTTTTTTACGTGGACAGCTGACATTTTGTTCCATGCTGCCCATGCGCTCCATTCCTTTTCAGAACGTCTGTCTTCTTGGTTTAAATGATACTGTTTTTCCAAAAAACGACCGTCATCCACCCTTTGATCTTTTGAGTTGGAAATTGTTCCCTGGAGATCGTTCCAGGCGCAGTGATGACAGGTACCAGTTTCTGGAAGCAATACTTTCAGCCAGAAAGAGTTTGTATGTCAGTTATGTAGGGCAATCAATTCGCAGCAATGATACATCACCTCCTTCAGTTGTCGTTTCCGAGCTGCTTGAGGTGGTTCAGTTGTATGGACTGGATGAATTGACTGAGTATCATCCATTGCAGGGATTTTCCAGAAAATATTTTTCTGAAAGCTGTGATTTCTTCTCTTATGACAAGCGTTTGTTGGGTGTATCCTCTGCTTTACAGAAGGGTGTCTCCTTACCAGACCCTTGGTGGCAGGGTAGTATAGACGAGCAAAAGACAGAAGTTGTTTCTATTGCTGGTCTGTTGTCTTTTTTCCAGAATCCACAAAAATATTTTGTTCAACAAATATTAGGTATTCGACTTGGTAATGGTATCTCCTCCATAGAAGAGCATGAACCCTTTACTTTGGATCCGCTGCAAAAATATCTGGTGGAACAGGATTTAGTGAGTGGAAGACTGAGCGGCAAAGAGTGGGGCTGTCTTTGTCAGCAGATACAGACGGCAGGGCAATGGATGCTGGGCGCACCCGGGAAAGTAGGTTTTGAGAAAAAACAGAAAGAGCAGCAAACATTTCTTAAGCGGCTAATGGCCCAGCAGGAAATTGAACGTGAGGAAGACAGGTTTATTGATTTACAGCTTGATGATGTGAACTTAACCGGACAACTCGGATCTTTGTATAAAAACGGCTCTTTTCTCTTTCGCTATGCCAATTTGAAAGCTAAGGATATTGTTGCTGCCTGGGTGCATCATTGTCTGTCTGCGGTTTGTTGTGACCAGGCAACAGAAACAAGCGTACTTGCAAAAGATTATGAACTTCTGTTTCCCGCCGGAACTGCTAGCCGGAAGGATTTACAGGAACTGGTTTTTATTTTTCTTCAAGGCCGACAAACGCCATCAATGCTGTTGCTTGAACCGGCATTGGCCTACGCCGAACAGCGAGAAAAATTCGAAGAAACCGGAAGAGGTGATCCTTTGTTGAAAGCAGTATCAACCTTTGAGAGATCCATGGAAAACGGCTTTGAAGCTGAATGGGATTTGCTGTATCAGGGGCAGAATACAGAAAATCTTTTTGGGCCGGAGTTTGTTGAGCTGTGTAACTGGTTTTACGAGACTATCTGGAAGAGGGCGAATGTCAGAGAACTGTAAATCATTTGATGCCGCGTCTGCACCCCTGAACCGTGGTGTGAACGTGGTGGAGGCCAGTGCCGGAACCGGGAAAACCTATGCCATTGCCATGCTTGTGTTGCGTTTTGTCGCAGAGTTTGGTGTGCCGGTTGAAGAGCTGCTAGTGGTCAGCTATACCCGTGCTGCCACCGAAGAACTCCATTCAAGAATTCGAAAAAGGCTGGTGGAGGCAAGGGATGTTTTAACCGGCAGAACAAAGAAAAGTAACGATAATGCACTGCTCGCCTGCCTGGATCAGCTCTCCAATAAAGGGCTTGCCATCGAACATCTTGAGTTGGCGTTGCTCAATATGGACAGGGCGGCCGTGTTTACCATTCATGGCTTTTGTCAGCGAATGCTTCAGGAACAGGCTCTGGAATCCGGGCAGCTTTTTGATATGGAGTTAACTGCTGATATCAGCCAGGTACGTGATGAGCTTGTTGCAGATTTCTGGCGCAGGAAGATGTACGATTTATCAGCCTTCCATTGCTCTCTTTTTCTGGATCGTTTTGCAGATCCTGATGAGCTGTATAAAAGTGTTCAAGGCGTGGGGGTAGAAGACACCATTGAGCCAAACGAGCAAATAATTCCTCAGGATCAGGCCTTACTGCTGGTCGATGAGGCTTTGGAAGATCTTATCCGCTGGTGGCAGAAAACTGCTCCTGCACTTGAGCACACGTTTCTGAAAGCGATAGAACAGGGGATGTTTAAAAAAGATCTTGCCCGCAATTTTGACTTCTGGTGGAAGCAATGTCAGTCTTTTTTTTCAGGGGACACTCTTTCTTTACCACAGAATCTGGCATGGCTCGGACAACAGGGGCTTAAAGGGGAATTAAATGGAAATAAACTACGGGGGGATGCCAAAAAGAGTGCCT
Organism: Desulfocapsa sp.; assembly: GCA_029932055.1. GTDB lineage: Bacteria > Desulfobacterota > Desulfobulbia > Desulfobulbales > Desulfocapsaceae > Desulfocapsa. Next base: position 1,531 of record JAOZQU010000184.1, on the reverse strand, counting down.
TTCTCCAGGATTTTCCTCTGGCTGATGGAATAGTCGATCTGTTTCTTGCTGCCTGTGAACGTACGGTTTTAGCCATGCGCATCGAGCTTGCTCTTGAGTTGCAGAGTGGTTTACGTGTACGCCTGAACAAAAAAGGCCGTTTTTCTTTTGATGATCTTGTGGTGTCTCTGGCCCGTGCACTTGATGGCCCACAGCAAAAAGAATTGCAACAGGTGCTGGCCGACCGTTTTCAAGTGGCTTTGATTGATGAGTTTCAGGATACTGATGCTGCTCAGTATCGTATTTTTTCCACCCTTTTTGGTGGCAAAGATAAAAAACATTTTCTTTTTCTTATTGGTGATCCTAAACAGGCTATTTATAAGTTTCGGGGAGCTGATATTTATGCCTATTTTCAGGCAAGAGATTCAGCAGACTCTCTTCTTGGCCTGGGGAAAAATTATCGCTCCAATCCTCTGCTTGTCCAGGCGGTCAATGATCTGTTCCTGCAAAAGAAAGAAGCTTTTGTGAACGCGCATCTTTCTTATAGTAAAGTATCTGCCGCCAAATCGCTGGAGTGCTGGCAACTTTTGCAGGACGACAAAGCCCAGGCAGCCCTGGTCTACTGCAGTCTGCTTTCTCCCCATGAAAATGGTGTGAAGCGGTGGACATCAGGAAAAATCAGAAAACGTCTTCAGTCCTATATAGTTGGGGAGATCCAAAAGCTGCTTGATAGCTGCTCACTGATCACTGATGAAGGTGTTAAGAGGCCGGTATCAGCAGGAGATATTGCAATACTTGTTCGAACAAATAAGCAGGCTGAGGCTTTTCAGGAAGCTCTGACACTGGCATCTGTTCCGTCTGTTGTGTCGAGCAGGAAAACAGTATTTGAAACAAAGGAATGCAGGGATTTACTGCTGGTGACAGAGGCTGTGGCCTCGCCTTCCGACATCAGACGGCTACGCACTGCCATGAGCTGCAAATGGTTTGGCTTGACAGGTCTCAAGTTTTATGAACTGACGCAAAACGAGCAAATCATGGAGGCGTGGATGGAACGTTTTCATGACTATCATCGTCTCTGGCAGGAAAAAGGTTTTCTTGCCATGATGAACAGTCTTTTTGCAAATGAATCAGTGTTTGAGACTCTTTGTGCTCTTCCTCTTGCTGAACGTCAGATAACCAATCTTATGCATCTTGTGGAATTGCTGCAGGAAACTGAAAGTAAAGAAAATTTGAGTTTTTCTCATACGCTGCAGTATCTGTCTTCCCAGATGGCCTCTATAGAAAGTCGCGAGTATGCAGAGTTGCGCCTGGAAAGTGATGAGCAGGCAGTAAAAGTGGTGACCATGCATGCGGTCAAAGGGCTTGAGTATCCCATCGTGTTTTGTCCCTATCTCTGGTATCGCTCAACATTTTTGAAAAAGGAAAAGAACTGTATAACATATCATGACCATCAAAACAATCAGGTCTCTGATCTTGGTTCACCTGATTTTTTCACAAAACGGGATGCGGCATTGCAGGAAGAGTTGGCTGAAGAGGCAAGGCTGCTTTACGT
>JAOZQU010000183.1:2665-7015 GCA_029932055.1 Desulfocapsa sp. | reverse complement strand
AGCGCCTGGCTCGGTGAAGATATTGGTGCGTCCCTTGCCTACATCACCAACGGAAAACACCTTGCCTGGTATGCCAGTGTTCGCTTTACGTTAATAGCGGCTTTTGGCAGTGCTGCTTTTGCAGTGTTTTTCGGTTTGATCGGAGCCGCTCTCAAACAATCGACTTTTCTTCCTTTTAAATGGTTGGGCGATCTCTACACCACAATTGTCCGTGGCGTTCCCGATATTCTTTTTATTCTATTTTTCCCCCTTGCCTTCGAGCAAACTGTTGAATATTTTTTAGCCCGCTCAAGATGTGACGCAGACATCATTGCAGCTGCTACCGGGTGGCCCCCATGTGAAGCAGCGCAATGGATTCTGAGCACCGGTGATTATCTTCTGATGGCCTGTGTATCGTTAGGGATTGTTTATGGCGCATTCTCGGCCAACGTCATTCATGGGGCGATGCAGGCCGTTCCCAAGGGACAATTGGAAGCTGCTGCTGCATACGGGTTTACCCCAAAACAAGTGTTCTGGCGGTTTAAAGTTCGCCAGATGTGGGTGTATGCCTTGCCGGGTTTGTCAAATGTCTGGATACTGTTGCTCAAGGCTACGTCGTTTCTATCACTGCTGCAAATAGCCGATATTGTGCAATGGGCAGGACGCCTGGGTGGTGCCAACTATATACCGCGTGTGGGACTGGTGCATCCAGATTGGCGCTGGAAATATTATCTGGTGTTGTTTGTATTTTTTATCCTGCTCACAATGATTTCTGAGCGTTTCTTCGAAGCACTCCAGACGCGTGCAAGCCGGGGAATGTCCCTGGCAGGGATGGGTGACGATGTTTGAATCCTTCCTGCAAACCGCTTTTGTGTACGATATCGTAACACTTGCCAAGCCCGCGTTATTTAATTTATATTTTGCCTTAGTGTCTATTCCTCTGGGTTTTCCCATGGCGATATTGTTTGCTCTGGGAAAGGGAAGCAGCAATAAACTTATCTCACTTCTTTCACGTGCTTATATCTATGCATTCCGCGGTTCGCCGTTATTCATCCAGTTCTTCATGTTTTATTCCATAATGCTGGCCCTGAACAAACCACTTTGGAAACCCATGGGGGTAGATGATTTTATTCTGCATCCGCTCTTTCTAGGCCCACTGGTACTCATTTTAAACACATGTGCCTATACAGCTGAAATATTCCATGGCGCTCTCAAATCAATCCCTAAAGGTGAGGTTGAAGCCGCCCAGGCCATGGGCATGAATCGCTGGCATGTATTTCGTACTGTCACCTGGCCGAATATGCTCCGCCTTGCCTGGCCGGCGTATACCAATGAAGTTGTCTTTTTGTTTCATGCAACGGCAATTGTGTATTTCACCTTGCCGGTTATTAACGAACAAAAAGACTTAATGAATAAGGCAGGGGAATTATTCGAAAAAGACTATAATATATTCCTGCACTTTGGCGTTGCCGGCCTGTACTTTTTAATGATTTCCATTGTTTTGTTCTGGCTGGCCGGTTTGGTTCAAAAACGTTTGAACAAGCATATTACTGCTGCTCCGAGTGTTTCATTAAAACAGAAACTACTTTCGCTGACACACGCATTTGTCCGATAGTATCAGGAAATTTACAGTGTAATTTCAGCCATAGATATTTCCAGACGACGAGCAAAAAAGGATACCGAAAAACAGAGCAGTAAATACATAAGTGAAATGGTCAACCACACTTCTATTGTTCGCTGGGTAGATGACATGACCTGCATTCCCTGAAAGGTGAGTTCCTGAATGGAAATAATAGAGACGATGGAGGAATATTTAATGGTATTAATCAACTCGTTCACCAAAGGTGGCAGCACTCGTCTGGCAGCCTGAGGCAGGATAATGAAACGCATCTGCTGCAGCCAGGTCAAGCCAAGAGCTGCTGATGCCTCCCACTGTTCGTTGTCAATTGACTGGATACCCGCCCGGATGATCTCGGTAATATACGCTCCCTGAAACAGGGACACAGTAAGAACACCCGAGATAAATGCGGTAAAAAGTTCGGGCGATGCAACAAAAAAACCAAGCCAGCGAGCAGCCATATCTGATCTGCTGCGGATAAATTCTTCCACTCCGAACAGGAGCATGAGCTGATCAGATACAAAAAAATAGAAGATAAAGACCAGGACCAGCGGCGGAATATTACGGATCAGCTCCACATATGTGCGACCTATCAAACGAAAAAACAGACGTTTCCGAGTCCGTAGAATCCCCATGACCACCCCGATCATGGTGGCAAAAAGAATGGACCAGGTACTGAGACGGATGGTGGTAAAAAAACCGTCGAGGAGAATATTTGTAACCCAGCCCCCCTTCTCTTCATCCCAGCGAAGCAGATAGTTGGGAATTATCCCCCAGTCCCAGTGGTAATGAAGTCCAACACTCACCCGATAGATCACATATCCTGCAGACAAAAAAAGAGCAGCGGTCACGATAAAATCGAGAACACGGCTCTTCTTTTTGATGAGATAAACACCGGTCATGCTTTCAACGCACTCCTAGGAGGTTATCCGAGAATAGGCATTTCTACTCAACAAAATGCGCCCACTCCTTACTTCCGAACCAGTAATTATGACGTTCCTCCAGCCAGCCTTCATGGCTGACAATGGTGATCCAATTGTTAAAAAATGTCAGGGTATCAAAATCTCCCTTGCGTACGGCAAAACCGATGGGCTCTTTAGTAAAATTAGAGGCAAGAGGCAGGAACATGGTCTCAGGATATTTTATGGCTTCATACGCAGGTCGCGGGGAAGAACCTACCACAGCATGAACATTGCCGTTCCGCAGCTCCTGGTAAGCCTGTGCCTCATCGTCAAAGAGTCGTAATCTAGCATTGGGGATGTACTTTTTAGCTGCCGCAACAGCAGTGGTTCCCAGTTTACAGGCAATTTCCACTTCAGCTTTATTGAAAGCCTCAAGGCTGCTGAAACCAGCAGCTTTTTCTTTGTGAGCCACAATGGCCATGCCCGAGTAATCGTAGGGAATAGTGAAATTGACCTTGAGCGCTCGTTTGGTCTGAATTCCCATGCCACCAATCACCACATCAAATTTTCCGGTGAGAAGCGCTGGAATAATTCCAGCCCACTTGGTGGGTACAAACTCCACCTTGACGCCCATATCTGCTGCCAGCCTTCTTGCCACATCAATTTCAAAACCCACCAGTTCGCCTTTTTTATCCTTCATGGCCCAGGGAAGAAAGGTATCCATCCCCACTCGCAAGACTCCACGACGCACAACCTTATCAATTGTTGATTCTGCTATGAGCTGATTTTGTAATTTTCCGGCCATGGCCGGCAGGCTTATCATGATCAATAGCAGCATCAGTCCAATGGTCAGTATGCCCCTGTTCAGTGCTTTCATTGTTTTCCTCCATAAGTAGGCTCAGAAAATAATTCTCATAATCAAACGGCATCATATTGTATTTCGAGCAAAAAAACAAATCAGCCGTGTCGACCCGTCGGCATCCGTTTTTCCAGATAAGAGACAAAAAAAGAAAGCGTTACAGTAATAATAAGATACATGATCGCAACAGTGAACCAGAGTTCAAACGTCAGAAACGTCTCTGAAATCAGAGCCTGGGCCTCCATGGTGAGATCATACACAGCAATGGTGCTTACCAGGGCAGAATCCTTAATCAGAGAAATGGCCTGACTGGCCAAGGGTGGCGTGATACGCCGAACAGCCTGAGGAAGCACTATAAAACGATACGCCTGATTGTAACTTAATCCCAGGCTATGTGAGGCCTCCCACTGCCCCTTTTCCACAGAAATAATTCCTGAACGAAAAATCTCCGAGGCATAGGCGCCCTCAAAAAGACTGAGAGACAAAACAGCGGCCCAGAACCGATCCAGGCCCAGAATAGGCCCCATGACAAAATAGACAAAAAAAAGCTGGATAAGAAGAGGAGTATTACGGCTCAACTCCAGATACACCCGGGATAAAATCCTGCCAGGCACGGAATTTGACAGACGAAGAAGAGCTGTAAGCAGACCAATGCTGAAAGCAAGCAACAGACTGATTGCAGATATCTGCATAGTCACGCCCAGACCCCGCAATAGTGGACCTGCAACAAATCCTGACTCATCCCAGACATAGAGATAACGCGGTATCTGATACCATTGCCAGTGATAGCCCATGTCCTGCACAGAATGGCTGAAAAACCAGACGATCAGGATAATGAGCAGGAGGAACTGTCCAATATCAAAAACAGGAGATCGAAGAAAATAAAGCCAGCCTGTTCTTTTTTTGTCAGGGGGTGTGGAATGCATTAAGAAAATATTTCGTTACTATTCGGGTGTTCATACAAGACTGCACAAAATATCTCATTACAAAAA
>JAOZQU010000183.1:0-2565 GCA_029932055.1 Desulfocapsa sp. | reverse complement strand
TCCTCTTTTCAATTGAGATACAGATGATCATCGACTTTCATACCCACGCGTTTCCAGACGCAGTTGCAACAAAGGCTATTCCAGCTCTTGAAGATGTCGGCAACATCAAGTCCCATACCTCAGGAACCGTTCATTCCCTGCTGGCTTCCATGGACAGAGCAGGTATTGACCGCAGTGTCATCTGTTCCATAGCCACCAGACTGGAACAGTTTGATTCCATCCTGGAATGGTCACAGAAAATCAGCTCAGATCGCCTGACTCCCCTGCCCTCAATTCATCCTGCAGATCCAGACTATGTGGAAAAGGTTTATACTGTTCACCGAAAAGGCTTTAAGGGGATCAAGATGCACCCCTATTATCAAGATTTTTTTATAGACGAACAACGATTAATCCCTCTTTACGAAGCGTTGAGCGAAACAGGCCTCCTGCTTGTTGTTCATTGCGGGTATGATATTGGTTTCCCGCGCACCTACTGTGCAGATCCTGCTCAAATTCTCAAACTTCACAAAAATTTTCCCAACTTACGCCTGATTGCCACTCACTTTGGCGGCTGGGATGCCTGGAACGAAGTGGAAAACTTACTCATCGGCAGGGAAATTTTTATGGAAATCTCCTTTGCACTCCAGTATCTTTCCAAAGAGAAGGCAAAACAAATGCTGACCAGTCACCCTTCAGAGTATCTCCTTTTTGGCAGTGACTCGCCATGGGTTGACCAGAAAGAGTATCTTGCCCAACTGGTCGATCTGAAACTAAACGAAAAACTTCTCACTGCTATTTTGAGTAAAAACGCACTGAAACTCCTATGACAGATATTTCCAACATTGACAAAAGGCTTTGTGATTCCTGCGGAAGAGACCTTCCGGATGGAGAACTTTTTTATCATTGCCGTACAGAGATGATTGCTGCCCAAGATGCAACCATTCCCGATCTCAAACATCCGGACAAACTCATTGCCCAGGCTCTGTCTGAAATCGCCGGCAAAGACGAGAATGAACTCCTGGATGATATCTATCAGGAACTCATTCTTCAGCTCTGTCCGGACTGCCGAATGAGCCTGCTCAAAATGATTCAATCCATGATGAATAAAGGCTGCCAGGGATGCTCCAAGTGCAAAATACAGCCAGTCAAAAAGCAGGGAAAATTGCTGAAGTTTCCTTCTAAAAAGGATAAGTAACAAATCCGTCATTCCCGGAAACCACCCCGGACAAGCCCGAGTGTAGTTATCGGGAATCCAGAACGTGTTGGAATGACGGGATAGCGAAAAGTTTGACTTTTTACGAGTCCATCACTGTTTACCTGTGCCTTATCTCCCAACACTGATGAACTTTGGTATTACGGGCGAAATCCTGCGGAATAGATGCCCGGCTGATATCCCGGATGGCAAAACATTCTGCGATTGCTTCATCCATTTTAAAGCGTCTGAAATTTGTTGAAAAGATAAGCAAGCCACCGGGAGCCAGTCTTTTCATGGCTAGTTCCAGCAAGTGCTGATGATCCCGCTGCACATCAAAAACCCGTCTTTCTTTTTTGGTGTTGGAAAATGTCGGAGGATCCACAAAAATCAGATCATACTCAGCTCTTGACTCCTGCAGCCACTTCATGCAATCCGCCTGGATCATTTCATGGGCAAGCCCTCCAAAACCGTTCAGAGCAAGGTTCATCCGGGCCCAGTTTAAATAATTAAAAGAAAGATCCACTGTGGTGGTGGATGCAGCCCCACCCACAGCCGCATGAATTGTGGCGGCACCAGTATAGGCAAAAAGATTTAAAAAACGCTTACCTGCCGCCTCTTTCCCGATCATCGAACGGATACTGCGATGATCAAGAAAAATCCCGGTATCCAGATAATCGGTGAAGTTCACCAGAAAGAAACACTCTCCTTCCCGTACAACATGCATTTTTTTCCGGCTTCCCTGTTTCTGATACTGGGCCTTGCCCTTCTGTTTTCTCCTGGTTTTTAAAAAGACCCGGTCCCGGCGCACTCCAAAGAGATGTCGAACCTGGTGCAGGCTTTGTTGAAAACGCCTTTTCGCTGATTGTTCATCAACTGTTGATGGTGCTGCATATTCCTGAACATGGATCCATTTTTCATAGAGATCCACCGAAACATTATACTCGGAAAGATCTCTGTCATACACCCGAAAACAGCGAATCCCTTCCCGCCTGGCCCACTTAAGCAGTTTTTTAGAGTTTTTACGCAATCGATTACCAAAATCTATTCCCTCTTCAGGCCCTTGTTCCGGGGCTAATCGCCACTGAAACTCTTGTTCCTCTTCACTCTGTACCTGGCCGCAGAAAAGGCGACAATTGATGGGACCATTATACAAACGGTGACTGGCCTCCCACTTTATGCCCATACGATCGCCAAAGTCAGGGTTGGAGGTAAAAATCCCCAGATGCCAGCCATTCAACTCCTGTCTGCAGATACGTCCGAGTGCCCGATGAAGCTGTTCCGCCTCATCCTTTTCAGCAAGTCGTTCACCATAGGGAGGATTGACTACCAGCAGACCTTTAGCAGCCGGACGACGCAAATGGGCAAGCTGGCCCTGTTTCACCACAATCCGA
>JAOZQU010000182.1 GCA_029932055.1 Desulfocapsa sp. | reverse complement strand
TTCTATCTATGGTATTGAAAACCCGGAAATACTTACAAATGGGATGCCGGTTATTGACCGGCTAATCAAATAGAAGGAATAAATAAGCGATCCCAGGGCGGCTGAACCTCCAAGGAGCGTGTCCGAGAATGTCCTTTCTCCTCAACTCTTGATGGCGTCGTAAAAACTAAAATGTTTCACTATCCCGTCATTCCCGCGCAGGCGGGAATCCAGTCATTTCAACACGTTCTGGATTCCCGCCTCCGCGGGAATGACGGAGCTAGGAACTTTTTACGAATTCATCAACTCTTTGTTATTTTGAAAAAATGTGAAAAAACGGCTACAGGGCCTTATTGGCCTCCATATGTAAAATCAAATCGAGCATACGATTGGAATAGCCCCACTCGTTATCATACCAGCTCATCACTTTGACACTGGTACCGATAACCTTGGTGGATAGCCCGTCAACAATCGAGGAATGTCCATTCCCCTGAAAATCAATGGAAACCAGAGGTAAGTCAGTGTATCCAAGATAACGATTCGCTGCTTCTTTCAAGGCCTGGTTCACCTCAGGCACTGTTGTTGCCTGCTCCACTTCCATTACCGCATCAACAAGTGACACATTCGGCGTAGGAACCCGAACAGCTAAGCCATCAAATTTGCCCTTAAGTTCTGGAATAACCAGGGCAACAGCTGCGGCCGCACCGGTACTGGTGGGAATCATGGACATTGCAGCGGCTCTTGCCCGACGCAAATCAGAATGGGGAAAATCGAGAAGTCGCTGATCACCGGTATAGGCATGCACAGTAGTCATAAGACCGTGTTTAATGCCAAAATTATCAAGAATGACTTTGGCAAAAGGAGCAAGACAGTTGGTGGTACAGGATGCATTGGAAACCACATGGTGTATGGTTGGATCATACTCATCTTCATTCACACCCATGACAAAAGTTTTCACATCTCCTTTGGCCGGGGCTGAAATCACCACCTTACGGGCGCCAGCACTGATGTGTTTCTGGGCACTGTCACTATCCCTGAAAAGGCCTGTACATTCAGCCACATACTCTGTCCCCATATCACCCCATGGAATATCTGCAGGATCGCGATGACTGGTCACCTGAATATGACGCCCACCTACGGTTATCCCATTGTCGTCGCCCTTTACTTCCGGGCCATAAACACCCATCACAGAATCGTACTTTAAGAGATGGGCAAGGGTTGCATTATCTGTCAGATCGTTGATGGCAACGATCTCGATATCAGCAAAAGCAGAATCTGTAGAAAGAGCACGAAAAATACTTCTTCCGATGCGGCCAAAACCATTAATTCCTACCTTGATTGTCATATCCAGTCTCCATATAAATAGTCAATTACGTTGTCCCTGTTGGGATCCGTTCAACACAAAACACATTAAAAAACACAAATAAAAATCACTTTGATCAACGCTTCATTTTTTGACTCTTCGCCTCTTTATAAAGCGTGAGATATTTCTTGCTAACCGTGCTCCAGGTATGGCGCTCATTAATCAATTCCACTGCCTGACGCTGCATTTTTCGAATGGCGGAAGGATCTGTTGCATAAAGGTGCAGTGCCCGTTGGATCGTCTGGTATAATGCTGAAACACTTTGTTTTTCATAAGCAAAACCGGTTTTACCATCCACCACCTTCACTAAACCGCCAACCGAATGAACAATGGGCAGATTGCCAAAGAGCTGCGCCATAAAATCTGTGAGGCCGCAAGGTTCGTATTGCGATGGAATCACAAAAAAATCACCTGCAGCATAGACTTTATTGGCAAGGAGTGTATCAAAACCATGAAGGATACAGACACGGCCGAGATTATTTTTTGTTTCAGCCAGCTTTATCAGCTCATTTTCGTCATCAGGGCTACCGGTTCCAAGAAGCAGAAAACGAAAATCAAGATCTTCTGCAAGAAGCTTTTTGAGAGCCCCGGTGAGGACAGCAACTCCTTTCTGTGCACTGAGCCGCCCAATAAAAGTAACAAGGGGCGCAGAAAAATCCGAATCAAGAAAACCGGCCTGACGAATCCCTGGAATTTCGCTGCTTCCGGAAAGCTGTTCTATGAGCGCAACCTTACATTTCCTCTTCCCATCAAGGGGGCCTGTCCCCAAGGGATCAAAACCTGCAGCAATGCCCGTCTTTGTATAATTTTTTGCTGAAAAAGTGCTCGGATCAATCCCGTTAGTAACACCCTCCAGCACAATGTTTCTATCCAATAAAACATGACCAAGCCATCCGGTGAGCCGATCATCAAAGGTTTCCCTCAGTTCCCGGGCATAATTCTCACTTACTGTGTTCATTACAGCAGCAGACGCTCCGGCAAGGAAGGGATCAAAGCTATCTTCCAGCAAAGATGCTCGAAGAAAGGACATGGGTAGAGCAGTGGCGGCCTGAGCAAACACAAGATCTGAAATTTCCTGATGATAGCCTTTTCCCGCATTATGGACAGTGACCACGCATCCGGTGCTTCGAAAGTAGTGCCGCAGGCCGGGATATTCTGAAATCATGGCAGGGAGAACTGCGGTATGGCCATCATGACAATGGATCACATCAGGGTGGGCCTCAAGAAGCACCATCAGATCAAGGGTTCCTTTCTGGAGGAGAATATTCATGGCAAAATAATCGACATGCCCCTCTCCTGTTTTCTTCCATGATTGAGTAGCTTCTTCCTCTGCTGTGTAGGTATAAACATTTTGTTTTTCGCGGAACCTCTCAGCATCCAGCAGATAAATATTTACCCGATCAAGGATCGCAGTCCAGACCTGAACATGCTCCCGACGTTCTTCTCCAGGATAATTCAAGTCAACATCAAAGCTTAACTGTTCATCTGGTGACAGAGGGTCGGCAAGGAGTTTAAAACCCAACTGTTCAGGATTCATAAATCCGTAACAGGGAAGCACAACATGCAGCGAACGCCCTGCCAATTGGGCAAGGGTCACGGACAACTGGGAAACAACATCTTTAACGCCTCCCGCACCTGCCAGGTTTCCATATTCACGACTCACCATCCAGATTTGACGAATGGCTGCCTGCTTTTTAGCCATAGTATTTAATCCTCCGGCAACATGATACTCATGTGCCGCAGCAAATGATCAATGAGAGTGAGGCGCACCATGGCTTCACAAACAGGGATAATACGGGGAATAGCAGAGATATCATGTCTTCCACCCACCTGAACAGTCACCGCTTCATTCTTCAGATTGACGCTCTGTTGTTTCTTGGAAATAGAAGGAATGGGTTTAACGGCAACACGGATTACAATTTCATTGCCGCTCGATATCCCGGCAAGGATGCCTCCTGCGTTATTACTGCAAAAACCCTGAGGCGTGATGGGATCGTTGTTTTCAGAGCCCAGCATTTCCGCCACCTGAAATCCGGCACCAATCTCCACTCCCTTTACAGCACCAATGGACATAAGACCGTGGGCAAGCTCAGCTTCGAGCTTATCAAAAACCGGCTCGCCAAGACCTGCCGGACAATCAGCCACAATCTCCACAATACCACCTAAAGTGTCTCCTTGTTTACGCACCTCTATCACTCGTTCTTCCATCTTTTCTGCGGCTTTTTCATCAGGGCAGAAAAATCGATTGGAGTTGATTACCTCAAGATTCTTCTCTTCCACCTTGATTCCACCAAGGGCCACGGTGTAGGCCAGCACATCGAGTCCAGCCTGATCCAGCACCTGTTTCGCAACTGCTCCTGCTGCAACTCGTGCGGCAGTTTCCCTGGCCGATGCACGCCCTCCGCCACGATGGTCACGGATTCCATACTTGGCCAAATAACTGATATCACCATGTCCGGGGCGAAAAATATCGCGCAGATTATCATAGGATTTGGAATGGGCATCTTTATTATAAATAGCCAGAGAAATGGGTGTTCCGGTGGTGCGAGGCAGATCTTCTCCAGGAGGTGTAAAAATACCTGATAAGATTTCCAGCTGATCCGGCTCCTTCCTGGGACTTGATGCCCCGCCCTGCCCGGGTCGTCTTCTATCCATTTCAGCCTGCAGCACAGCAGGATCGAGTACTATCCCGGGAGGACAGCCGTCAATTACAGCACCAACTCCTGTACCGTGCGATTCACCCCAAGTGGTCACCCGAAAAACCTTGCCAAAAGTATTTCCTGCCATTCCTGTTATTCCTCTTTTGTTGCACTATAAATCTGTTCAATATCCTGCACAGCGTCATAAACCGTCATTGCACCACTATCAACGACACAATCTGCTGTTTCCCTGTACAATGGATTTCGTTCTTTAAGAACATCTTCCAGTTCCTGATAAACACCTTTTCCTGTAAGGCTTGGCCTGAGAGTCTCTGACTGCTGATCCCCTGCAATACGATCACTGAGAACCTTCAAATCAGCAGTCAACCAAACCACTAGTCCCTGTTTTTTCAACTCATCCCACACCTCACGGTGCAGAATTGCCCCGCCGCCGGTTGCCACAACGCAATCCTTTCTCCCGACAAGCTGTACAAGTACTTGCTTTTCATATTTGCGAAACGCCTGCCACCCTTCACATTCAACAATATCAGCCACCGAGCAGCAACGCTCATCTGTGATCAGAGTATCAGTATCCAGAAACTCATAGCCCAGCTTCTCAGCCAGTATCACACCAATACTGGATTTTCCCACGGCTCGACCGCCAATGAGATACACACTATCTTTCATAGTAAAACAATACCCGGCAAATTAATATAACATGCGATAAGATAAATCTGTATCAAGAGAAGATCAAGGATGAAAAGAAAAGGAAGGTTTGCAAGCGGGAAATATCTTCATGAAGTGACGGCCTATCCCTCACCTGTCATTTGATCCAGAAGATCCAGAGGGCTGATTGCCGGATTTCTCATATTTTTCACTACGTGGGTATAAATCATAGTAGTTTCCACACTTTGATGCCCGAGATAATCCTGAATTTGCCGAAGATCCACCCCGTTGAGTAAGAGATGAGTGGCAAAACTATGACGCAGGGTGTGGACAGAGGCAGGTTTAACAAGATCAGCAGCTCTGACACCCTTTTTCATCGCTTTCTGAATAGTACCATCACTTACATGGTGACGTCTGGTCTTCTTGCTGCGAGGATCAACAGAAAGCCTTGCACTGGGGAATACATATTGCCAGCCCCACTCCCTGCATGCAGCGGGATATTTTCGCCCTAAAGCACCTGGCATATACACCTCACCAAATCCATCAGCAAGATCCTGCTCATGTCGCTTTCTGATTATTGTCAAATGTAATTGTAACTCATGCTGAATCTGCGTTGCCAGAATGGTTGAGCGATCTTTATCTCCTTTCCCGGATCGCACAAAGAGAAGATGTTGATCAAAATCCAGATCTTTAACCCGCAGCCTCCCACATTCGCTGAGACGAATTCCAGAACTGTAAATAAGTTTCAGAATAAGACCAGTTGTCCCTGAAACATGAGCCAAAAGCCTTTTAACCTCCATGGGAGACAGAACAAGGGGTAGCTTCTTCCCAATTTTAGAGCGAAGGTTTTTCTCCATGTCCTTCAGCTCAAGATGAAGAACATGACGACAGAGAAAAAGCAAGGCACTAAACGCTTGATTTTGCGTTGACTTTGAAGCTTTACGCTGAATAGCAAGCTGTGCAAGAAAATCTTTTATAAGCTCTGGAGAAACATGGACAGAACCGCGTTGGTCACCACCCCCTTTGCATTCAATGGAATAGGAAAAAAACCGTTTGCACCAATTCAGATACGATTGCTCAGTCTTGTAGGCATAATGCTTGATACGCATCCATTCTTTGAGATCTTTCAAAGCTTTATTACTATCATACACCCCTGGGGTATCATTGTCTGAACCAGTATGTACCTCCTCAATAGAGGATTTATCAGCTGCATAAAAATTTTGGAAATATAGCCTCACAGCCTGATCGGCCTGATCTACCTGCCAGGAGGCGATCCTTGGTTCGCCGGTAAGTTTATCGAGATATTGAGGCAGTTTTTCCTCCCATGTTCGCCCTTTAAAAAAACTCTCATCGTAAAAGAAACCTCGAACCCATGTTATATAATACTGCTCTTTCCCAGGGGCAATTATTGATCGCTTTAAAAGGAAGTCCCCGTACGAGCTTAACCTTTGTTCAATTTCACTTTTTTTCAACACAGTTCAAATTTCATTAAAATTTTAAGATATTATATTCAGAAAACATATCATTACAGAAAACGTTGATATTAAAAATATCCTATTATACATAATACCGATAATAATATATTAAAACATATCACTCTGCAAGTTCAATATGTCGCGAGGATTCAAAAAGACATATTCACCGAAAAATCCTTGCAATATCAAGACACAACAGATAAAATGGTTTCAAATCAATTTATTGTTATTCTTGCCGTTTCAATTATGAGAATTTTTTCCGACCCAGCGAAAAGATAACAACTAAAAATAAACGTAGAATAGAGATAAAAAAGTTAGGTGAATAAGATTGACATGATAATTAAGATAAAAGACTACGAACGAATTTATAAAACGATTAATGCCATTTTACTAAACGAAAAGGCAGATCCAACCGTCGCTTGTACCTTTTTTAGCTATTACGGAGCAAGTCTATTGTCCTATCATTACAAAATTAATGCTCAGCCAATCGCAGGTTCATGTCTGTATCATCTAGGAGGTGAAAATAACGTGCTTGCATTTGGTGAAATTAAAAACAACCGGTTTGTAAGTAGCGTCAACGCATTTCACAGTTGGGTAATTGCTGATGGTTGGCTGATTGATTTTATGGCTCCTGCCTTTCCGCAAGTACTATCAAATATAGGGCAAAAAATTACATGTCCACCCAAAATGATGCAGAAACCTTTAAATACAATGGTACAATCTGTAGCTGATCTAAAATCTGAAGGTGATTTTTATTTTGAGCCAAATCCTCAGGTGATGGAAAATCGCTTGGCATATATGTCATCAAGTCTTGCATATTCTGATTTAGCTAAAATCTGTAATAATTGGTATTGCAAGCCACCAAAACAGATGCGAGAAATAATTTACATAGGTGATGC
>JAOZQU010000021.1 GCA_029932055.1 Desulfocapsa sp. | reverse complement strand
GTTACTAACTAGGTGATGTAACATCTTTTGTAAAGATGGAATAAAATTTGCTGTTAAAACATAATTAAAAGAGAAAGTAAATAGATTTGACTGTCTGGAACGCTGAATATCAGGTTTATTTTTTGAGTTAATTTTCAGGTTTTTCCAGGAATGTGAGTCAAAATAATTATTAATTATCAGAGGAGGTCCAGGTGGAGAAGAAGTACAAATCAAGCTACTACGGCCATGTGGTCAAAATTGCTCTGGTTTTGATCATAGGCGGCGTTCTTGCCGTTATGGCACGTGATAAGTTTCTGCCTGAAACCATGGGGCAGTATGGCCATTATCGCGGGAGTGATCTCGAGGATCAGAGAAATGTTTCTGTGAGAAGTCACACCAATGAATCCTGTTACCAGTGCCATCGCCCAATCAGGCTTATTCATAAGGCTGGTGTTCATAAAACAGTATCCTGTGAATTCTGCCACGGGCCTTTTGCGGATCACGTTAAAGATGGTAAGTATGTCGCAAAATTACCGGTAAAAAGAGATATGGAGATCAAAACACTTTGTCTCCGTTGCCATAATAAAATTATTCGGGCTCGTCCTGAAGAATCCATCAAAGTAGTTGCCATGCCACAACATCTTGAGGAGAAGAAAGTCAATATAGAGCATAACTGTAATCAGTGTCATATGGTTCATGATCCGATACTCTGGATTAAAGCCGCCCGAGAGATGATGGGTTTGAAGATGAAGGGGGAAACGAAGTAATGATTGATATAAAGAAGGAAATTCAGAAGGATCGTCGTGCCTTCATCAAGAACGTCCTCAGTGGAACTATTGCTGGTTCTCTACTTATGGTTATCCCCGCAGGGGCTGCGCTTGACAAACGTTTGCCCGAACAACTTCCAGGTATGAGGGGAGATGATTCGCCGTTCACTGAAAAGAAATTTGCTTTTGTGGTTGATGTCACAGCCTGCATTGGCTGCGGTTCCTGCTGTGTGGCGGACAAAAATGAATATAATGTCCCTGATGGTAATTATCGAACCTGGGTTGAGCGTTATATTATTGATGACCATGATGAAGTTTTTGTTGATTCTCCCAATGGCGGCCTTGATGGGTATAGCAAACCAAGAACCGATATTCCAAATCCGGTTCGAGATACCTTTTTCGTACCTAAACTCTGTAATATGTGTGAAAAACCTTCCTGTGTTCAGGTGTGTCCTGTTGGGGCAACATATAAAACAGAAGATGGCTTTGTCCTCATTGATAAGGATCGCTGTGTTGGCTGTGGATACTGTATCCAGGCATGCCCGTATTCAGTGCGTTTCCTGAATCCGGTGACCAGAACAGCTGAAAAATGTACCTGGTGTTATCATCGTGTACGTGAGGGCTTGTTGCCGGCGTGTGTGAATGTTTGTCCGGTACATGCTAGAAAATTTGGTGACTTGAACGATAAAACTTCCGAAGTCTACAAGATTTTGCGAGAGCCCCATGTGATTTCCGTGCTCAAGCCGGGTATGGGGAATCAACCGGCGCTTCATTACCTCGGTCTGAGAAGGGAGGTGGTATAATGAGTGTAGCAGCACATGGCGACGTTGCCGTCGCAGCAGCAAACTTTATTTTTCCAAATGATCTTCATGTTCACTGGAGCCTGATGATCGTACTTTATCCATACATTACCGGGCTCGTGGCAGGAGCTTTTATTGTTTCGTCCCTGTATCATGTGTTTCATATTAAGGCTTTAAAACCGGTTGCCAGGTTTTCGCTTCTTTTTGCCCTGGCTTTTCTGATTTGTGCAACCTGGCCTCTGCTCAACCATCTTGGACGACCGGAACGTGCCCTGTCCATGATGCTGACTCCCAATCCAACATCTGCCATGGCAGGATTTGGCTATATCTACTCAGCCTATTTTATTGTTCTGCTGCTTGAAATTATTTTTATTTTCAGGCCAACCGTTGTGGCTCTGGGGAAGAAAGCCACAGGGTTTATGAAAGTTCTGTATGGCGTACTTTCCATTGGCAGCGACAATGTGTCGGAACGTGCCTTGAAGCTTGATCACAAGATCATCGCTTTTCTTGCAGCCATTGGTATTCCCATGGCCTGTGTACTGCATGGTTATGTTGGCTTTATCTTTGGAGGTATTAAAGCAAATCCTCTGTGGGCAACACCGCTCATGCCTCTCATCTTTCTTCTTTCTGCCTGTGTGTCCGGTATTGCCGGGATCATCCTTACCTATATCCTGATCATGAAGTTTTCAGGAAAAGAAATTGATGTGGAATGTGTTCAGACGCTTGTCAAGTTTTTGTGGGGATTTTTTATCCTTGATTTTGTTTTTGAGATGCTCGAGCTTTTTTCTCATTTTTATATGGCTACGCATCACTGGCATACTCTTGAGGCATTGTATTCAGGGCCTCTGTTCAATACTTTCTGGGTTGCCCAGGTTGGTATTTTTTCTGTGATTCCTTTCTTTCTTCTTATGTTCATGAGTCTTATCCGTTTCAAAGATTCAATTCTGCTCTTTTTTGCACCCATTGTTTCTCTCATGATCCTTATGCAGGTACTCCTCATGAGATGGAACGTAGTTGTAGGTGGACAGCTAATGTCTAAAAGCGAGCGTGGAGCCACTACTTTTCACCCCATGTGGTTTGAAAAAGAGGGAATTCTGGTTGCAATCATCATAATGGTTGCTCCTGTTGTAATCCTCTGGCTCATTGGCAAAATTCTGCCGTTCTGGATGGATAGTGATAGTATTAAAGCCTAAATATTCGGCTAGCACCCCATCTTCGTCCGATTCGCCTTTCTCACATATGACTAAATATAGTTCGGAAGGCGACTCGGACGAACCTGGGGCACTATCCAAATATTTATAATTGAAAGGTTTTAGCGCAACCCGGATGCTTACGTTGAAGCAGTATAAAAATTTCTAAAATCTTCTTTAATCAGAATTCATTGAAAAGGAGATCGGAGAACAAAGAAACGTTTTACAAAGTACAAAAAACAATTTTATCCAAGCCGGAACCACCCGGTAAATTATCAATTTTCCTATGGGAGGAAAGAAAATATGCAATATTGGAAGACATATCTTTCAATGGCAGCTTTAGGTTTAATGGTTGCAAGTCCTTCATTTGCAACAACTAAAGCATCCATGAATACTCAGGATCCGGCTATAAAAGAGATGAATGTCAAGTGTATTAACTGCCATCAGAAAGAGAACTATTCACTGGTTATGCAGTGGAAAAATTCTCCCCATGCAGCAGCTCAGGACGGGTCTGTTGCATGTATTAACTGTCATGCAGCTGATGAGGGTGATGAGTTAGCTTATATGCATGAAGGTGCATTAATTAAAACAATTCAGACTCCTAAAGATTGTGGATATTGCCATGTTGATGAAGTAAAACAGCAGGCTCCTTCCCATCACGCATCAGCAGGTCAGATCATGGCCTCCCTTGATAACGTAGTAGGTGAGGTTATCTGCTCCATGGAAGACAAAGCTGATGCAGTGAACGGTTGCTGGCAGTGTCATGGCAGTATCCTCAAAGTTCTGAAGGGTGCGGACGGTAAGCCACTGCTTAATCAGCATAAGGCTGTTATGATGGATCCCATGACTTACCCCAACAGTGGTATCGGTCGTCTGCATAGCGATGGAACCAGAGGTGCCTGTAATGCCTGTCATGGCAAACACTCCTTTAAAGCATCAACTGCCCGCCAGCCTGAAAACTGTGGCAAGTGCCATCTTGGCCCTGATCATCCACAGGCTGAGATTTATCTCGAGTCTAAACATGGTATTGCCTATTTTACCGCTACCCGTGATCGCGGTATGAACGGTATGAATATCCATAAATCCGGTAAATGGGTTCTGGGTAAGGATTATTATACTGCACCAACGTGCTCTACCTGTCATATGGGCTCATTCATGAAGGCTGATGGTTCTGTTTCACCAAATACCCATAATGTTGGTGATCGTATTTCCTGGACCCTTCGTCCAAAAATTTCTGCTAAACTGAATCGTGTTGAATTTGAAGACGGTACCCAGAAAGATATCCCCGGCGAAATTGCTCCACATGTGGGACAGCTTATCAAGTACAAAGAATTCAAATTTGTCGATGGCAAATGGAAGAAAGTACCTGTTGAAAAAGAGGCAATTAAAGTTGTTGCCTGGGAAGAGC
Organism: Desulfocapsa sp.; assembly: GCA_029932055.1. Lineage (GTDB taxonomy): Bacteria > Desulfobacterota > Desulfobulbia > Desulfobulbales > Desulfocapsaceae > Desulfocapsa. The sequence goes on along the minus strand of JAOZQU010000021.1, from coordinate 19,506 downwards.
GTCGCAGCAATATGAAAGCTGTTTGTAAACAGTGTCATGGTGAGCAGAAGATTGATAACTTCTACATCCAGTTTGACGCGCTCGTTGTGACCTACAATGAGAAGTTTGCTAAACCTGCCAAGAAACTGTACGGAATGGCTAAGGCAGATGGTCTGGTTCATGGATCTACCTTCCATACCGAACTCGGTTGGCACTGGTGGGAACTCTGGCATCACGAAGGACGTCGTGCCCGTCACGGCGCTTCTATGCAGGCCCCGGATTTTACTCATTGGCATGGAATGTATGACGTTGCTCACAACTTCTATTTCAAATTCATTCCTGAACTGATGCATCTTGCAGAGAAGAAAGGAATGGCCGAGAAATACAAAAAAGAAGTTGGAGCGATACTGGCCAAGCCTGAGCATAAGTGGTACCAGGAAGGTTTTGGTGATGACGTGATGAGCGAAATTAAAGCTCAGGAGAAAGCACGTTACAAGCAGTAAGCTAATTTTCTATTAAGAATTACGCTCCGGAATCATTTCTGGTTCCGGGGCGTTTTGTTTTTTTGTTTTTCACCTCAATACATGCAGTTTCTTAAGGTGATTTCGGTTTAGGCTTGCTGGTTACATGAGAAGATCATTAAGCCTAAACTGTAAATATCTCTCTTGTATGTAAAAGGAAAACAGTAATGAAATATTTTTTGACAATGCAATGCAAAATGCATTTTCTTGGGGCTTTGCTGATAGGTTTGACTTGTGGAATCGGGGTTTGCCAAGCCGTAGATTATAGCGCGATGTCCAAAATTGAGTTGCAAAACAAGATTGCATCTTTTGAACTTGGATTTGAGGCCTATATGATTGGCAAAGTATTGACCACTGATCAGCTTGCAATCGCTGAAGAAAATCATGATTACAAAGCCTATCCCGGAACAATGAAATTTAAAGATAAGGACATTTACGTTATTGCCGATAAACAATCAAACGTTGTGGTAGCAGTTTATAAGCGGAACAGGAAAGCTGGTAAAAATGATTTCAAAGTTATGATCAGTGACCTCATGATGCAGTACGGTGAGCCAACAACTGAAGCCCATGGAAAAACAATTTACTGGAATTATGGTGAAGACGGGCTGATATCAGAGGAGTTGTATCGAACGGTCAAATCCCAGGGACAGCTTGAAACACTAATTGTACTGGCGACTGTAAAATTCAGTTCTTCAGAAAATGTAGAAACCATGACTGACATGATTGAGATGATGGAGAAAAAACAGGAAGGAGAAGAAATACCAAAGGCTGATGTGACAAGTGACAACTATGTGATGATTCAGTCAGACATCCTCACCAAAAAATATATGGAGAAATAGGCTCTCTTTTTCCAGGAGGACTTAGCGCCTTTCGGGCGGGTTTTTTCGACAGGATAAACAGGATGTATAAGATTTTTTTATCCTGATAATCATGTCAATCCTGTCAAAAATGAAAATCCCTATACTTTAAATTTATGATAAAAAGATTTTTTGTAGTAACAATTCTCGTACTTTTTAGTTCCGTGGCAATATCTGCTGATTTGCCGGATAGCTCCGAATTGCCCAGGATGCCTGATGCGTATCGAAACAAGGGGATGAGTAAAAGAAATCCTTATGGCATGTCTATTTATGATGCTGCAGAAACAATGGCGGAAGAGGAGTATTTCGGAACTGAAGTTGTTTCCCTTGAAGAATCAAAAAGAATTTTAAGTGCACGAAAAAAACAGCAAGAAGAGCAAAAACACAAAGAATTAAACCAGGGAGTAAGCAAATGAAAAAAAGCTATTTGGTAAGACTTTCCGGAATGGCAGCTGTCTTCGGCCTTGTGATGGCCTTAGGGGGAACCGTCTCAGCTGCAGACAGGCCTCCTGTTGAAGAATGTATGCGCTGTCATGATGTGAAGCAGTATCAGCACGAGTTGAAAAACTCCGTCCATGCCTTTGATAAGGATAAGAAAGAGATCAGCTGTGAGCAGTGCCATGTTTTTCATTTCAGTCCATTGACAAGTTATTACGCAAGGGACAAATATTACGATAAAAAGATTTTTGAGCCCGGTACCTTCGATCGTCGCAAGATGCAGGGAAATGCACGCCAGACTGATCTTACTGCAAAATGTCAGGAATGTCACAAAGACCTGACCAAGAATGTCAAAGGAGAGCCTATCTCCCTGATTGGCAGTCTTGCCCACGATGCATTTTTTGGTAAAAACGGCACAACCAGAAAAACCTGTGCCGGTTGTCATATTAATATGGGCCACCTTCCTGATTTTGATAAGGATTTGATGATAAATGCTGAATTTGCAAAAAAGCTTGCTGAAAATCCAGCTCCAGCTGCAGAGAAGGGAGGGGAATAATGAAAAGTAAAATAACAATTACAAAAACACTTGCAGGCCTTGGTGCTGCATTTTGTCTCTGTTTTTTCGCAACTCAAGTGTCTGCCGCATCTATTAAGCATCTGAAGGCCCCTGATGATGCAGCCGATTGTTACACATGTCATCAGAAGGTTACCCCACGGGTTGCTCAAAACTGGTATGAGTCCAAACACGGTGTTGCTCTGATGAAATGCTTTGTCTGTCATGGCCAGCCCGACGGTAAAGGATCCATCCCTTTTGCCGTGGTGCCTGATGCCAAGAGCGTTTGTAGAAAATGTCACGAACCTGCAATGCTCAGGATGGAAAAGAAATTTGGTATCGACCCAAATTGTTATGTATGCCATCCTTTTCATCAGAATTCAATGCATCATGATGCATATAAAAAATCAATATCAAAAAAAGAGTAAAACAGCCCTGAGTAAAATCGTAGTCTGAGGCATTAAAAAACCTTTTATAAAAAGGAGAAATAATACATGAAAGTTACCAGAAGGGAAGTACTCAAAACTGCAGCAGCAGCTTCCGCATTAGCGGCTATTGGTAGTCCTTTGACCACTGTTGCCAAGGCAGCTGATAACGAACCTGAACAATGGGTGAAATCGGTTTGTCGTTTCTGCGGAACAGGCTGTGGTGTTATGGTTGGTATTAAAGGCGGTAAGGTTGTCACTGTTAAAGGTGATCCAAACAACCACAACAGCGGCTTTCTCTGTCTCAAGGGCGCACTGATGCCGCCCATTGTTTATTCCAAGGATAGAGTTACAAAGCCGTATATTCGTAAAAACGGTAAGCTTGAGCCCGCATCATGGGATGAGGCCATGAGCCTTGTTGCCTCAAAATTTAAAGCTTCCATCAGGGATCATGGCCCAACTTCTGTTGCTTATTATGGTTCCGGCCAGGCACTGACTGAAGAGAGCTATCTGGCCAACAAAATCTGGAAAGCCGGTCTTGGCAGTAATAATGTTGAAGGAAATCCGCGCCTCTGTATGGCCTCTGCTGTTGGTGGCTATGTAACCACATTTGGTAAAGATGAACCTTGCGGATCCTATAGTGATATTGATTCGGCAACCTGCTTTTTTATCATTGGTTCCAATATGTCTGAGTGTCATCCTATTCTTTTTAAGCGTGTTGCTGCGCGAAAACAGGCTGATCCAACCGTAAAGGTCATTGTTGTTGATCCTCGTAAGACTAATACCGCCCGTATTGCCGATGAACACGTCTCTTTTAAACCTGGTACTGATCTTGCCATCCTGAATTCCATGGCGTATGTCATCATTCAGGAAGAGCTTGATAATCAACGTTTTCATAATAAGTACGTAACCTTCATGACCAATGATAAACAGAAGGTAGACTTTGATGCGTATATGAAATTTCTGGAAGATTATACTCCTGAGAAGGCTGAAAAAATTTCAGGTGTTCCTGCTGATCAAATCAGACGCATTGCTCTTATGTTTGCCGAAGCTTCCGCCACAACTTCCTTCTGGTGTATGGGACTTAACCAGCGTATCCGAGGTGTCTGGGCCAATAATCTGGTGAGCAATCTTCATCTCCTCACTGGACATATTGGTAAAACCGGTGCTTCACCATTCTCTCTAACCGGACAGCCTAACGCATGTGGTGGTGTTCGTGACACCGGTAGCCTTTGCCATCTCCTTCCTGCCGGACGTCTGATTAAAAAGCCTGAGCATCGTGCAAAACTAGAGGAACAATGGGGACTGAAACCCGGTACCATTGCTCCTAAACCTGGTCTGCATACCATTGCTCTCTGGAATGCGTTTTCAGAGGCAAAAGTTAAGGCAATGTTTGTTGTTTGTTCCAACCCTGCTCATTCTCTTCCCAATGTGAATATTTACCTGGAAGGCATGAAACGGAAAGATAATTTTATGGTGCTGAGCGAGCCTTTCATGGATGCTGAGACAGTGAAATATTGTGATGTTTTGCTGCCGGCTGCTTTCTGGTGTGAGAAACGCGGTACCTATGGCTGTTCTGAGAGACGTTATTCGCTTCTCATGAAATCCGTTGAACCCATGGGCGAGTGTAAGCCTGATTATGATATTCTCATGGATTTTGCTAAACGAATGAATGTTGATCCTAAGGTTATTCCATTCAAAAATATTGATGATGTCTGGAATGAGTGGCGTGAAGTCAGTTCTGTTACTCCTTACAACTTCATGGGTATAACAAGAGCTCGAATGGAGAAGGAATCCGGTATACTCTGGCCATGTCCTACTGAAGATCACCCGGGAACCAAAATTCGCTACGTACGTGGTAAGGATCCAAATATTCCAAAAGATTACAAAAATAAATATCATTTTTACGGTAAGAAAGATGGCCGGGCAGTGATCTGGTTCCGTCCCTACAAAGGCGCGGCAGAAGAGCCGGATGCAGACTACCCGATGGTTCTTACCACCGGACGTGTCATTGATCACTGGCATACCGGTACCATGACCATGAAGGTACCTGAGCTGAGACGCTCCTTCCCTAAAGCCTATGTTGAGGTGAATGTGGAAGATGCCAAGGCAAAAGGTATTAAAAACGGTGATGATGTTATTCTTGAAACCCGTCGTGATACCATGACCTTCCAGGCCAGGGTGAGTGATGTGTGTCGTCCGGGGCTTGTGTTTGTTCCCTGGTATGATGCAAATCTGCTTATTAATAAACTAACCCTCAATGCCTTTGATAAAGGCTCGAAACAGCCGGAATACAAGATCTGTGCTATTCGTATTAAAAAGGCTTAAGCGATGGCTATATCAGGACTCTTAGTACATTGTCTGAAAGATGATATCCATGATGTAGAGGAAAAGGTCAACTTGATGGAAGAGATGACCACTTATGGTATTCATGAAGATCAATATGTGATTGCAGTCGTTGAATCCCCATCTGACATCATCGAAAAAGTGGTTAAAAAGATTGGACGTATGGATGGCGTACTGACTGTCTATACAACCTATCTGACCATCGAAGATGAGATTGATGAAGATGGGAAGCTCTCGACAAGTATCTCTTATGAACAACTCATGAAAATGGAACCGAAGCTGGATAGTTAAGAAAGACAGCCCGATTGTTGATCATTGATGATTAGCAATCGGGTTTTTTAAGCACTTTTTTATAGGTATATGCCCACAATGTGGTGGCTGTAACAATGAGAGGTAAAGGAAATGGCAGGATCAAATAATTTTCTTCGTCCCCCTGGAGCCCGCAGTGAAGAAGAGTTTCTCGCACGCTGTCTGCAATGCGGTCAATGTGCCCAGGTGTGTATCTTTGATTGTATTAAAATGCGGCGTGGCTTTAATTTCTTCATGGCCGGAACCCCTCAAATTGATCCCAAAGAAGCGCCCTGTTATCTCTGTATGCGTTGCAGTGCTATTTGTCCCTCAGATGCTCTACACGACGTAGATATCTATGACGTTCGTATGGGATTTGCCGAACTTGATCGTAAAAAATGCCTCACCTGGAAGGAAGAATTATTGTGCAGGAGTTGTTATGAGCGCTGTCCAATCAAGTGGAAGGCAATGATCCTTGAGAGAGGGGAGTATCCTGTTATTACCGATGAATGTGCCGGTTGCGGCTTATGTGAGCATGTGTGTCCGGTCGGTGCCATTGTTGTGACTCCCACCAGATTCCAGAATAAAAAGAAAGGTTCCAAGGGAGGCGCATAATGAAAAAGGCAAATCTCAAGACCTACAGGCGCGCGTTTCAAATATTTGTGGCTCTTGCTTTTATCATTATTCCACTGCTGAATCGTTCACGCTATTCCATGGTGTATGGAAACTTTTTGTCTTTTCACGCCTTTGGTATTCCATTTGCCGACCCTCTGGCAGTTTTACAGCTGACCATTAAAAACTGGTATTTTACCCTTGATAATTTTATTGGAGCTTTGCTGCCTTTGCTCCTTGCTTTAATCCTTGGTACAGTATTTTGTTCCTGGGTATGTCCTTATGGGTTGCTCTCTGAACTTACGCAAAAAATCAGCAGAAAAGTATTGCCAAAAAGCTATAAAGGTTTGCCTCTTTTTAAAAATGGGTTCCCTTTAAAATTAGTTATATTTGTTTTTGGTTTTATCGTGTTTTTCATGTTTTCCACGACTCCTATACTGAATCAGCTTTCTACAGCTGCCTGGTATACCAGATTTTTCCAATACTATTTTGGTCAGGATTTCATATCACTCTGCTGGCTCTTTCTTCTTGGCCTACTGGTTATTGAGTTTTTCGCAAAAAAACGTCTCTGGTGTCGATATGTTTGCCCACAATCAATTCTGATTATCCTGACGAAGCTGATTAATCGAAAACGGATGCAAGTTGTCTTTGCCGAGGAAAAATGTATTTGTAAACCAGGTTACGAACGTTGTGACATGGCCTGTACGCTTAGCCTCAAACCCAAAACATTAACAAATACATTGGAGACAGAATGCTCCAATTGTGGCGATTGTGTTGTTGCCTGTAAAAAAATGGGCAAGGCACTCTCTTTTGAATCACCTCTCACTGAAGCTCTTTTACCTGATCTGCGAATAGCGAGGAAATATGCTTGTAGACTTCTTGCTGTTGCGGTGGTCGGTTATTTATCATTCATAATCTATCAACAGTTGGATTTTACGCCTAAAGCACCTGGAATCAGTCATAAGCTCCTTACTGATAAAAGGATTGTTTTAAGCAGTGATACCATTGACAATCTGGATATATTAAAAAATGGTAGTGTTGTCGCTCGTGGTGGTCAATGGCCTGTAAATGGCTCTGCAGGCTGGCAATGGCAGCCTCAGGAGGAACTGACCATATTTAAAATTATTCCGAATAGTCGAGATCCTGAGAGTTATTCACTGGTTTATGGAAATGGGGAGTTTGCAGCCGGAAGCAGTATCAGGTTTGAGCACAATGGAACAGCTCTTTCTGAAGAATTTCCTGATGATCAATACCTGATAACTGAATTTAGCAATATTCCCAAGGGAGTTGTAGAACATGCAACTGTGGATGGACGAGTGGTGCTCTATGAGTATGCCAATCAGATCTATGTACTTAATCTGGAGGTTAAGGATCCCGTGGGGATCATAAAGAAAATTGAAACTCAAGGTGATCATATAGGCATGGAAACCATGCTTACAAATGTAAAGAAATGGATCAACAGTCCCCAGATTACTGTTTCGGAGGGAGCCGCGCCTACACTGCCATTTTCAACCCACATGAAAGTGATTTTTCATGACGGTCATACAGAAGAAATGCATTTTGTAACAGATGCAATTGTGGATCGTACCTCTGAAGAGTTTGATGACCCCTGGTTTTAGTACCTTAGAAATTCTTTTTGTGTGTTTTTGAAAAGAATTTGGTGAAGGTATTTATGCCGGCTTTATTTACCTTTTACCGGTGTTAGGGATAGCAGCTGGTAATGGAGAGGATTATGAAAGTCGTCCAATTATTTTTTTTCGTCGCTGTTTTGTCAGTGTTGTTTCACCAGCCATTGTTCGCAACAGATCAACGTTTCTCTGTTCAGGCAGATAAATCCGTGTTGATCGACAATGAAACGGGTTTAATGTGGCCGCTGCAGGATAATGGCTCTGATATCAGCTGGCCGGCAGGAAAAGAATACTGTGAAAATTTCAATGTGGCTGGTTTTCATGATTGGCGGATGCCAACTCAGGAAGAACTGGCAAGCCTGTATAATCTTAAAGCTGCGGATTCCAGCGACTATTACATTATTTTGAAAGTAAAAGTTACTGCCTGTTGCCTGTGGGCCATTGATACAAAGAAAGCCAAGGTGGGGAGCTTTGATTTTGAATATGGGAACAGGGATTGGGGCTATCCTATGTCAACTGTTGATGCCCGGGTATTACCGGTACGGAATATAAAATAAAAATGTTGTTAGTTAAATTTTATGACGCCATCAAATACGAGCAACTACAAATAAAGGGTGCCTGAAAATCACTGCACCTTCAGGGTATCTTCTTCGTCAATAAAATGGTGAAGATTGTGGCGCTTTTCTTTTTCCTGGATCATCGTTTTTGCTTCATCTTCACTGATAGACAGATTTTTAGCAAGATCGTCAACATTATAGCAGGGCTGGCCGTCCGGTGCGTATCCTTTTGCCTTTAAATCCGGGAAACATTCATGCGTTGCGGTACCGGAGGCGTTCAGGAGTATCTCTCTGATTTCTTCCGGCCCATAGAGAATGAGCCATTCAACGGCCTCAGCCCAGAGTTGTGAATCCACTGTCGGATGCTCTAATACCTTCATCGCTGATTCTACATCCCATTCATCTTTGAGTTCCATGCCTTTTTTGTCTCCCTCTGGATTTGCTTTTGTATGAAATTTTGTTGTACTATAAGTATCATCATATGAAGATACAATGAATTTGACAGCCATAGTGAGGAGAATATGAATCAATTTGACAGTGCAATGTTTCTGGAAAATATAGAGTGGTTTGATGAGACAGGAGAGGAACTTGTTCATCGTCTTCCAGAAACAGGTTCAGGAGAAATTAAGTGGGGAGCACAACTTACAGTACGCGAAAGCCAAGCTGCAGTTCTCTTCTATAAGGGAAAAGCCTGTGATGCTTTTGGGCCAGGTCGTCATACATTAAAAACCGGCAACCTGCCAATCCTTACCAAAATTCTTTCCATTCCATGGCGCGGCAACAGTCCTTTGCGTGCTGAAGTGTACATGGTCAATCTTAAATATTTCACCAATCTTAAATGGGGCACCCAGAAACCGGTTGCTTTCAGGGACAGTGAAATGGGCCTGATTCGCCTTCGGGCACATGGGGTGTTTAATATTCAGGTTGTGCAACCGGTGTTGTTTATCAACTCACTTGTTGGCACCATGGCTCAATTTACCACCGATGATATTTCAAGCTATCTCAAGCAGGTAATAGTATCCCGTTTTAATGATTATTTAGGTGAAACACTCGATACCATACTTGATCTCGCTGGTCAGTTCGACGAGTTGTCCATTGAACTCCAGAAACGACTGGTGGGTGACTTTGGCCATTTCGGTCTTCATTTGAGTCATTTGTATATTACTTCCATCACTCCTCCTGAAGAAGTACAGAAGGCCATTGACGATAAGAGCCGTCTCAGTGTGATTAACGACATGGATAAGTTTGTGAAGATGAAGGCAGCAATGGCCATGGAAAAGGCTGCAGAAAATCAAGGTGAGGCTGGAGCAGGCATGGGACTTGGCATGGGAATGATGATGCCGGCCATGTTTGCAGCGGGCCAAACAGGAAAACCCACAAGTCCTGAATCATCAACTGCAGGTGGTACCATTTGTCCAGACTGTCAGAACCGGATTCCAGGCGATGCCCGTTTTTGTCCATTTTGTGGTCATCAACAACTTGTGTTGAGCCAATGTGTCAACTGCGGCAAAAACCTCGCTCCCAATGCAAAATTTTGTTCCAAGTGCGGACATCCAACCAGCGAAAAACCACGTATACTGGTATGTCCGGAGTGCAATACTGAAAACATGCCAGGGGCTATGTTCTGCAATCAATGCGGCCAGCGGTTGTAAATGCGTACAGGCACCGCATCTTCGTCTGATCGTTCCTCGCCGCATAGGAAAAACTATGGCGGCGAGGAACGATCAGACGAAGATGCAGCACCTGTACGCATTTACCCTGAGTTCTTATCCGCAAACCCCAAACCGAAAACCCCAAACCGCATCCCCATATCATGGATCTGACAATCCATCAAAACTGCCCCTCCTGTGGTGCTCAGATTGAACTCAGCGAAGCAGACAGGCTGATTCTTTGTCCTTACTGTGAAGTGAGAAATTTCATGGTCACCAGAGGGCCACTCCGTTTTGTTCTTCCAGATAAAGCACCGGATCACATTGATAGAAGTGAGATGTTTTACGCTCCCTATCTGCGTTTTAAAGGTAATATTTTCTACTGCAAGGGCAAGTATCTGAAATATAAGGTGGTGGATACCACCCGGCAGGGGATCAGCGCAAGTGCCTTGCCACCATCCCTTGGTCTGCGACCCCAGGCTATGCCTGTCTTCCTTGTGACAAATGAAGTAGCCGGCATCTTTCTCCGCCAGACTGTTAAGGCTATAACGTTACTTGAAAAAGCTGCCCATCTGATGGTAATTGATTCGGATACCATTAAAGCACCCTTTTATCATCGAGCCTATATTGGTGAGACCGTAAGCTGTATTTACCTGCCGCTTTATATCGACAATGGTGTACTTTACGATGCCGTAACCAATACACTTCTGGCACGTGGCGGGTCTGTGGAAAAGATGCGTGAAATTGGAAGTGCTTATCGAGAGAACTGGACGCCTCATTTTTTAGCCACTCTCTGTCCCCGATGCGGGGATTCTCTTACAGGAGAACATGACAGTTTGGTACTCTCCTGTTATAATTGTCATTCTTCATGGGAGGAAAAACAGGGAGGCTTTCACGCCCTTGACTGGAACTGTGTTGTTTCCGATCATAAACAGATATATTATCTGCCTTTCTGGAAGCTCCGGGTTCGCTCAACCGGAGTCGAAATGGATACATTTGCTGATCTTTTACGAATAACCAATCAGCCACTGGTTATCCAGAAGAAACATAAAGAAATGGAGCTTGATTTCTGGATACCCGCTTTTAAACTCAGACCTTCAACATTTTTGAGGCTTGGCAAAAATATGACACTGAGTCAGGCGAAAATTCCAGAAGGTGAAGAATCCATGGTAAAAAGAATGCATCCAGTGACTCTGCCAAGAAAAGAGGCCATCCAGGCCTTGAAAAGTATATTGGCGGAAGCGGCGTTAAATAAAAGGAAGCTTTTGCCACTCTTGCCTGAAATGAGTATGCATCCCCTGGCAACTGAACTTACATACCTGCCGTTTTTTGATAAGGGGCATGATTTTGTTCAGGAACAGACTGGTATTGCTCTGGCAAAGTCTGTTTTGCGTTTTGGTCGTAAATTGTAAAGAACATGAATAATCACCAAAAATATATGCAGGTTGCTCTCTCTCAGGCAAAAGAAGCATTTGACCAGGGAGAATTTCCAGTGGGTGCAGTCTTGGTCTATCAGGATAAGATTGTTGCAAGTGGCAGGCGGGAACATACCAGGGAGCAGAAAGAATCAGTCAATGAAATTGACCACGCAGAAATTCTGGCCCTGAGAAATTTTTTAGCTTTGGACGCAGATATTCCGCTGGATGAGATAATCGTTTACTCTACAATGGAGCCTTGCCTCATGTGTTATTCCACCATGATTTTGAATGGTATTCGTAATATTGTTTATGCATACGAAGATGTCATGGGCGGTGGAACTACTCTTCCCCTTGAACGTTTGAAACCACTCTATGCCGAGATGAAAGTAAACATAACTTCCCATGTTCTTCGCAGGCAGAGCCTTGATCTGTTTCAGAAATTTTTTTCAAACCCTGAAAATTTGTATTGGAAAAATTCACTTCTTGCGAACTATACTCTCAGCCAGTAAGTTAGCTTTTAAAAATCTTCTACCTACCATAAAGCTATGACCTCAAAAGCAAGAACCGTCGGTTTTCAGTCCGGCGAACGAAATATATTTTTTCATATTCTCACTGCCTGTAATCTTTCCTGTCGCCACTGTTATATCAACACCGATCAGCACGGGACAACGACTTTGTCCAGGGAGACCATGGAAAAATGGCTTGAACTGTTTGCTGATCCAGACAAAAAATCCAATGTGATTTTTCTTGGCGGCGAGCCGACCATGCACCCTGATCTTGCCCATGGTATAGAAAAGGCAAAAGAGCTGGGCATGGCTGTAACTGTTGATTCCAACGGCTATCTTTTTAATGACCTGCTCCACAAAACCAATCCTGATCTCCTTGATTTCCTGAGCTTTAGTCTCGACGGTCCAGACGCAGAAATTAATGATCCCATTCGCGGGAACGGTGTCTTTGAGGTGTGTACCACGAATATGCGCAAGGCTGTGGACATGGGATACAATGTATCAGTGATTTACACGGTATCAAATTTAAACATCGCCCATCTCCATCGTATGATTCCATTGCTCACCGAAATCGGAGTGAAACGATTTTTTATTCAGGTAATAGGCCTGCGTGGAAATTCAGCCCAGGAAAGTGGGGGAGAGCAGGGGTGGCAGGTAAGTCCTGAGCAGTGGCTTGATATTGTGCCGCGTGTTGCTGCACAGGCTGCGGAAGCAGGTATCCATGTAACTTTTCCCAAAGTGTTTCTAGATCCGGATGAGAAGTTTGAGTGCGCAGGTCTTGTGACCGAAAATTTTTTTATTTTCCCCAATGGCCGGGTGTATCGCTGTCCGCTTTGTGAGGATCATCCCATTCATGCCCTTGAAATCAAGGACAATGCTCTTGTCGCAAATCAGGGGCTCACAGAAGATAATTTTTTCCAACTGAATATTGCAGAAGGCTGTGTCATGAATAAACTTCTGCAACCGGACACCATATCCTACGATGAACAGGGGCGACCAAATCATAGAATATCCTGCTGCCTTTTGAAACAGGAAATTCTGCCTGCATAACAAGAGCTCAAGGAGTTATGAATACAGTTTTTTTACGCTGCCCTCTTTGTGAGAGCACAGGGAGCAGTGAGCCTTTTCATAGTGATAATAGTCGTGATTATTATCGTTGCACCTTGTGTTATCTGATCCATATCCCTCCTTCACAACGACTTTCTTTGCAGGCTGAACAGGCCGAGTATGATAAACATCAGAATTCACCAGGCGATGTTGGCTATCGTAAGTTTCTAAACCGTTTGTTTACCCCAATTAACGCACGACTCAGCCCTGGAAGTCATGGCCTTGATTTTGGTTCTGGGCCGGGGCCAACTTTGTCTGTGATGTTTGAGGAAGCAGGACATGAAATGAGTTTGTTTGATCCTTTCTATGCGCCGCACAAAAAATCTCTTATAACCCAATATGATTTTATTACAGCAAGTGAAGTCGTTGAGCATGTTCATAACCCGGCTGCTGATCTTGCACTCCTCTGGTCTATTCTAAAACCTGGCGGCTGGCTGGGCATTATGACAAAGCTTGCCTTGGATGAAGCGGCTTTTTCGACCTGGCATTATAAAAACGATCCTACCCATGTCTGCTTTTTTTCAGGCACAACTATGGGTTGGCTTGCTGCGCAGTGGCAGGCAGAGCTTGTGGCTGTTGGCAATGATGTGTTGCTTTTTCGGAAATCGGGAGCTATTCGCTGATTTCTTCGGTTTTTTTCTTGCCGAATAGTGCAGTAAGAAAGATCCCTGCTTCATACAGGAAAAACAGGGGAATGGCGAGAAGTCCGGTGGCCATAAAGTCTCCGGCAGTGAGCAGGAAAGCCATGAAGACGATGGCAGCATAGAAATAAAGACGTTTATCTCGGAAATATTTTGCTTTCACAAATCCTGCTTTGCCCGCCATCACCATGAGAAAGGGGATTTCAAAGGAAAGGCCAAAGGCAAGAACGGTACGGGCAACAAAGGTAAGATATTTACCAAATTTTGGCAGCGGTTCAAGGCTTTCTCCTGCATAACTCATGAAGTAAAGCAGCATCCTCGGCAGCACTCCAAACATGGCAAATACGGCTCCGGTACCGAACAAAAGAGTGGCCCAGAACACAACAGTAACAGCAAATTTCTTTTCATTACCCAGGAGTCCCGGGGCAATAAACATCCATACCTGAAAGAGCGTAAAGGGAAAGCTGATTACAATTCCCATCAGCAGAGAGAGTTTCAGGTAGGAGAGAAAGGCTTCCGGCAGGTTGGTGTAGACAAGATGATCCAGATAAGGGCTGGCGGCAAAGAGAGGCTCCATAAAGAAGAGAGCTATATTTTCTGAAAAAATATAGCAAAAGCCGGAACAGAGAGCCAGAGCCAGAAATACTTTCATGAGCCGCTGGCGCAGCTCTTCATGGTGTGGGCGAAACTGTTCAAGGCTTCTGGCAATCATCGACATTAGCTTTGCGGCTCCGCTGTTGTTCTTTTTTTGTTGATCTCTTCAGTTCTTGAATCGTCTACGACTGTATCTTCTTGTTCTTCCAGTGGTGCTTTAGACAGCTCTTTATCAGGGCTTGTTGCTGTGGCCTTTTCCGGTTCCACATCAATTACTTTAGGTGAATCCTCATCAGGAAGTTTCTTTGGATCGTATATTTTTTCCCGGTCTTTATTTTTCCATGTGGCATCGTCATCATCAAGCAGGTCGCCCGTGAGAGCCTTGGCAGCTTTTTCCAGTTCCGGTTTGATTTCATCAAGAGGATTTCCTTCCTCTGTCAGACTTTCTTTCAGGGTGTTTGCAGTTTTTTTCAGGTCAAGAATTCCTTTTGCAACAGACCGTGCAAGATCTGGTAATTTGTCCGGGCCAACAACAATCAGGGCCAGAGCCAGTATCAGGATAAGTTCAGGTAAGCCAATGCCAAACATAATGAAAACCTCAGATTCTCAACCGGCTGTCCACCAATTTGAACAGCTCGGTTATCAGGTCGCAAATGTACGGTATTTACCAGGGGGTGTCAATAACAGAGCTTTCATCACGGATGGCCGATCTCACCGATCATCCTGTAGTAACGTTGAAAGACCTCAAGAGGAATTTCAGTTTTCCAGTGGCCGGTTATCAGGCCCAGGATGTAGCAGAAAAAAAACAGCCCCAGAATCAAGCATGGCAGGAGAAGTGGATTGGTCGCTTTTTTTCCGGGAACAGAAAGATTCAGACAATCTTTCACCGGGCAGACTTCAACACATTCCAGGCAACCAATACATTCAGCGTTGCGTACAGTTTTTCTTTTAGTGATGTGAATTGAAGAAGGACAGACAACTTCACATTTTTTACAGTCGATGCAGGTATCAGGATCACGTGTGACCTGGAACGGACTGACAAGAGCCAGTATTCCGAGCAGTCCACCATAAGGACAGAGATAGCGGCACCAGAAGTTTCGTATAATAAATGAGATCAAGATGATTCCGAGCATGATGGATCCTGCCAACATGCTCGGTTGCAGAAAGAAGTGCAGCATCTTGGCATCAGAGATCATGTTGTATGGAGAATGATGAAAGTCGGTGAGACCCTCAAGCCCCATTTGCCAGAGAATGAGATAACCAAAAAAACCAAGGAGTATATATTTCAGGCTGAGCATGGGCAGGTCTATCCAGGCCGGTAATGCAAATAAAATACGCATTTTTTTTCCTGCGCGTTCAGCAAGGTTGGATGCAAATCCTATGGGGCAGATCCAGCCGCAGAATCCTTTACGCAGCAAAAGACTGATCAGCAGCGCTGCAATAAAAAGAGTGAGTCCTGCCGGATGGATGGTGTCAAATTCTGCGCCAAGGAGAAGGCGTTTCAGGCTCACCAGTGCGCCTAATGGCAGGAATGCTTCAACAGCAGGTGGCCTTGCTACAAAAGTATTGGCCGTAGAATCAAGAGCCCAAAGGTAGAAGGAATAGAACTGCCACCCAACATAGAGGCAAAAGAGAGCAAAGAGAGACTGGCAGAGAAAACGTAATTGAGTCAGCCTGTCCTGTACCAGCGGTTTGTTTGAGTTCATGACGATAAATCAGAATGGGGAAAATAGAGGCTATAGAAATCGGGAAGAAAAGTTAATACATGTTCACAGCTTATAAAAATAGGAACAGGATATCCTTGATTAAGGTCAAAAACCAGAAGAATAATTTTATTTTTCGTCTGGTTCTACTATCGATCTCCTAATGATTGACTTTCGCGGGTGGGCTGACTATATTGACGCGGTTGTCCATAAACGAATAGGTGCGCCTTGATATTGTGAAGTTATCTGTAATATGATGGTGTAATGACATGAGAGTGAACAGGAGATAGGAAATGTCCAGTGTAGTTGTTGTCGGTACTCAGTGGGGTGATGAAGGTAAAGGGAAAATTGTTGATCTTCTGACCCGCTATGCAGATTGTATTGTTCGCTTTCAGGGCGGAAATAATGCTGGCCATACACTGGTTGTGGATGGCGAAAAATTTGTTTTTCACATTATTCCTTCCGGTATTCTCTATGAAGAGAAAAAATGCATGATTGGCAACGGGGTGATTATTGATCCCGGTGTTTTGCTTGGTGAGATCAGCGAGTTGAAAGAAAAGGGTCTTCCGGTAACTCCCGAGCGTCTGCTGATCAGTGAAAATGCACACCTTATAATGCCCTATCATCAGAGCATGGATCATGCTAAAGAGGCATCACTTGCCGATGGGAAAAAGATCGGGACAACTGGTCGCGGTATCGGCCCCTGTTACATGGATAAAGTCGGACGCGTGGGTATTAAGATGGGCGACCTTCTTGATGATGGCCTGTTTCGTGAAAAGCTGCAGGCTAATGTGGAAGAGAAAAATTTTATGCTCACTACTAAATTTAATAGTGAGCCTGTTTCATTTGATTCAATTTACGCTGACTTTCAGAAATTCGCGGAAAAGCTGATCCCTTTTATCGGTGATGTTTCCATTGAACTTGATGTCGCCCGTAAGGCTGGAAAAGATATCCTCTTTGAGGGTGCTCAAGGTACTCAGCTTGATATTGACCATGGAACATATCCTTTTGTTACTTCATCCAATACCATTGCTGGTAATGCTTGCAATGGTGCTGGTTTTGGGCCGGCTCATATTGACTCAGTGATTGGAATTTTAAAGGCCTACACCACTCGTGTTGGAGAAGGTCCATTTCCTTCTGAGCTTTTTGATTCAGTTGGTGATGAATTACAGAAAAAAGGTGGTGAGTTTGGAGCAACCACTGGCCGCACACGCAGATGTGGCTGGCTCGATGGTGTTGTTGCAGCTGATGCAGCTCGATTGAATGGTTTAACCGGCCTTGCAATAACCAAGCTTGATGTGCTTTCCGGGCAGCCTGTTATAAAGATGGCCAACAGTTATGAACTTGATGGAAAGAAAGTAACCACCATGCCGTCAAATATAAATCATGCCGCCAAGGTGACTCCTGTTTACGAGGAAATGCCGGGTTGGGATGAAGATATCACTGGTGTTCGGAACTATGATGATCTGCCTGTGCAGGCAAAAGATTATATCAAACGTATTGAAGATTTTACAGGGATCGAGCCGGTGATTATTTCTGTCGGACCTGACCGGGATGAGACAATGTTGCTTAAAAATCCCTTTGAAAAGAAATAAGAGAGTCGTAAGACCTGATAGTTTCAGATGGCCATACTGTGAGCCATCGCAAATAAACAAAGAATTGAGGTTTATGAATGGCAAGAATTACTGTTGAAGATTGTCTGGAAACCATTGGTGAGAATAAACGTTTTGATCTCGTACACCTCGCCGTAGAGCGAATTCGTCAGCACAGGCATGGTGAACCCTATCTTGTGGAAGGAAAAAATCAGGAAGTAGTTATGACCCTTCGGGAAGTTGCTGCTGAAAAAGTGACCTTTGACAATATCTTCACGTTACCGGATGCCGAAGAAAACGTGGCTGAAGAGTTGGAAACAGAAAGTGCAGAAGATGAAAAGGCTGCAGCATAATATAAGATAAGAACCATGCAAAAATGTTATTACGAAGTACTCTCTGTCAGCAAGTCTGCAGACGGTACCGTGATCAAAAAGGCCTATCGTAAGCTTGCCATGAAGTACCATCCGGATCGTAATCCGGATGATAAAGAAGCAGAGGCCTCTTTTAAAGAATGTACGGAAGCCTACGAGGTTCTCAGTGATCTCCAGAAAAGAAAGATCTACGATACCTACGGCCATGAAGGGCTGAAGAACAGCGGGTATCAGGGGCCTAGTAACTTCGAGGATATGTTCTCGGGCCTTGGTGATCTTTTTGGCGATCTGTTTGGTGGGGGGGGCAGAGGGCGTACCCGTCGTAACGGCCCTCAACCTGGAAATGATTTACGCTATGATATTGAAATCACTTTTATGGAGGCCGTACATGGTATCTCCAAAGAAGTGGATATCAGCCGTCGCGATACCTGCTGGACATGTGAAGGTACTGGTTGTCGTCCCGGTTTTCAGCGTGAGACCTGCCCAAGTTGCCACGGTAGAGGCCAGGTAATACGCTCGCAGGGGTTTTTTCAGGTCTCTTCAACGTGTCCTCAGTGTCATGGTGAGGGGGAAATTGTCACTGAACCCTGTAATGATTGTGACGGCAGTGGACTCGTTGAAAAAAGCAAAAAAGTTTCACTGAAGATCCCAGCCGGTGTTGATACCGGAGCGCAGATGCGTTTGCGTGGTGAGGGCGAGGGTGGACGCCGGGGAGGTCCTGCCGGAGATTTGTATGTGGTAATTCATGTTCAAGAACATGAATTTTTTAAACGTGACAGACAGACAATTTTTTGTGAATTGCCTGTTGCTATGGTTCAAGCGGCACTCGGTTGTAAAGTTGACGTACCCACGATTCATGGAAAGAAAAAATTGAGCATTCCGGTTGGTAGCCAGTCGGGAACACGTTTTACCCTTAGAAGAGAAGGTGTTCCCAGTCTTCGTGGTGAAGGCACGGGCGATATGATTGTGCAGCTTCAGGTGAAGACTCCAACTAATCTCTGTGAAGAGCAAAAAAAGGTTTTAAAGAATTTTGACGAACTTTGTCAAAAACATGGACAGCATGAAGAGCATGAAGGCTTTTTTACTAAACTCTTCCACGAAGTTGTGGGTAAGAAAGACCAGGATTCAAAATAGGATGGCGTTGTAAAAACTCCTCGGGATAGCTAGAAAGTATAGGAATTTCTATTTTGACATGATTATCAGGATAAAAAATTCTTGTAAATCCTGTTTATCCTGTCAAAAAAACCCGCCCGTAGGGCGTTAAGTTCAAGTTTGAGTTGTTACGAATCCATCAAATAGGAATTGTTAAGCGAAAATTATGGCTGAGAACCAGGAACAAACACCACTTACTCATTTTGATGATGATGGCAACGCCATAATGGTGGATGTCAGCAAAAAGGACGAGACCGAGCGTGTGGCCACGGCCAGTGGCAGGATTACTCTTTCCCGCGAAGCATATGATCTCGTGAAAAGTGGATCCATGGCCAAGGGTGACGTGCTTGGAGTGGCAAGGGTTGCAGGAATTATGGCTGCCAAAAAAGTGGATAGTCTTATTCCCCTTTGTCATCCACTTGCTGTCACAAAAATTAATATTGATTTTTCATACCTTGATGAGCTGAGACAGATTCAAATTGAAGCCACTGTTGGTATTACCGGCAAAACAGGCGTAGAGATGGAAGCGTTGACTGCAGTTTCAGTGACTGCCCTGACCATCTATGACG
>JAOZQU010000396.1 GCA_029932055.1 Desulfocapsa sp. | reverse complement strand
ATGCCGTTCCCACCATCAGCACAGAAAATGATTTCTGATGCGTCATCAAGATTCAACCATAAAAGGTATTCTTTGAGTAGTGCAAAGAAGTCATCCATTGTACCACAGGAACCATCGAGGATTGGATTAACTGGTTTTAGTTTTTGCCCATTTTCATCAAAAAGACTAATGGTGAGCAGTCTCGGCTCAAACCATTCAGTGTGATATCCTTGCCGCTTTTGATCTTCCCTGCGTTTCCCTCGTTTTTTACAGCGTTCTCGTATGCGACCCCCATCAACACAGATTAATATTCTGTTACCTGGGTTTTGCCAAACCTCTTCACCATTACATTCTACTCTCGTATTTTTAGCTAACCCTGCAAAACGGCATGTTATTTTCTGCAGTAAGTGCTCATTCATAGCCACGCCTAATCCACGCAATGCATTGGCTGCTACCTCAAATGATGGACAAAGAACTGCCATGGATACGCACATCTCCATAAGGGCAGGACTTAGCCGATACATGATACCCAACAATTCGAGACCGAGGTGCCTTACCCTGCCTTTTTGTCGTTTGGGTTTTCGGCCACGTTTACCTTTTGGTTTTCCTCGAAGAAAAACAGGAGACGAAATTTCCCATGTTTTCCCAGATTTTAAGCGAATCGTAACAGTACGGTATTCCTTGTAACTACATCCGCACTTTAGACCCCATTGTTTAATGAGTTCCAAAAATTGACAAGAAGATAATAGCGCAAAAAGCGTTTCGATTATCTCCTGCTCCGCAATTTCCTGATATTTCGTATATATCTTTTCCTCATAACTTGCGAAGTCACTTACACCTAATTTCGATTCTATTACACTATCTACGGCCACGATATCAATTCCCCAATGGTTGGGGCCTGCCGTGTTACCTTAATCATGCAGCAACAATTCTCGAAAATCACGCCGGAGCGGATAAACTAATATATCCTTCACAGGTACATTGGATGTTCTTAAACGATCCTGACGACCACGACCTTTTGTTTGACCTATTTTACGCCAATTCGCAGCCTTATAACAGGTTCCCAGATAACGTGTTTGGTCGACAAATGTTTCTACCATGGCGATTTCCGTACCATATCGTGACCGCCAGTCAGAGGATAAGCGACGGAGGCATGCTCCCAAAACATGACTGGCGAGGTGAGGTACGTTAACCCAATTCAGGATCAAGAACCGCGTATTGTTACATAGTAAACCAATATTTTGTTCTCTGGTCTCGGCTGGCCAACCCAACCATTGGTCACGATCCTTGATCTTCCAGGCTGCAGCACCAAATAACAGGCAACCAAGAACACGTTCATTTCGATCAAAAATCAGATATTTCATGTTCTGCCCCACTGGCCGCCCATAGCCGAGGTAATGATATGTTTTAACCAAATGGTTGAACGTCTTTTCATACTCGGCGTTTTTGCGGGTGTTGACTACTTTTACAGGTTGAATATCCGACAATGCACATGACACCGGACTCTGGTCTGTTTCGACAATCGCAATTGTGGGTAGTCTTCCGGGGCCAGGCCTTTGACGCGGTGGTAACTTTATTAATGAACGAGTTTCAAGCTTGCGAAGAAGTTCACGGCAGGCCATATCTTTAATTTGACCGTCGGGACGTTTCCAGCGCCAACGAACACATAGCTCACGGGATAAACGGGATCTATTCCATGATGGTTGTTCACGCAATAGCATCCGTACCTCATCCACATCTGCTTGTGACAGAAAACGCCCCTGTATTTTTAACGGCCAGCTCATGACTGTAGATAGTATTCTAGCATTTTGATTGAGTCCAGCTTTTTTTTGTTACAGAGGCTCATTAACTCAATCTCTCACTTTTTCATATTGCACCCGTCATCACCTCAGCTAGTTGAAAGTTGCTGGCAGACAAGGCAAATCGCTTAGCCTTGTCTGCCAATAG
>JAOZQU010000181.1 GCA_029932055.1 Desulfocapsa sp. | reverse complement strand
TTAGTTAAAAACTATTGGCAGACAAGGCAAATCTCTTAGCCTGACGGCTATACCCCTAAAAGGGAGCGATTTAATGAGACTCTTCCATCTGGTGGTTAGATCCCAATATCTGGTGGTGATTTTCTGGATTCCCGATAAAAACACTCGGGCATGACGGACTCTGCGTAACCGTTCGCCAGCCATACACATTTACTGTAATCTTGACCCATCCCGTCATTCCCGCAGTCTTTTAGCGGGAATCCAGAGAATACTCCCTGTGTAAACATTCGGGTTAGGGCTAAATTAGTTTATCCATACATTTGGCCAGCCCTTCAGGAGTGTCAAACTGCAGAGTCTTGTACTTGTATCCTTTAGGAGCAATCTTTCGCATCATTCCTTTCAGTACAGTTTTAGGGCCGACTTCGATAAAAGTATCTACCTCTTCATTAATCATAGTGGAAATAATATCAAACCAGCGTACACGCGATGCGATCTGACTTGCCATCATCTCCATAATCTTTTGCGGGTTCTGTTCTGTTTTGGCTGAGACATTAAAATAAACCGGAGTGGCTGGTATTTTAAATTCAACCTCATCCATAAAGGCTGCAAAATCAGGTACAGCTTCCGCCACCAGTGGACTGTGGTTTGCAACACTCACAGCAAGGGGTATCACTCTGGCACCATCTTCAACAGCAATTTTCTCCACAGCATCAAGCCCGTTGATTGCGCCGGAAATTACGATTTGCAATTTTGTGTTATGGTTGGCGGCAGTAACAATTCCAGCATCACTGCAAGTTGCAATGATCTCTTCAACCTCTTCAATAGTTTTACCTAGCACTGCCCGCATACCACCCGGATTCTTCTGGCCTTCCCGCTCCATCAAAGCACCACGCTTAATCACCAGGCGGATGGTATCTTCAACGCTGAGCACACCGGAAGCACAAAGAGCCGAATACTCACCTAAACTGTGGCCTGCAAAACAAGCAGCAGAAAAACTATCGCCCCATGCCTTTTTCAGTCCCTGATAACAGATAAGATTGGTCACTGTAATGGCTGGCTGCAAATGAACAGCACGTGTCAGCTCTTCCATGGGGCCTGTCTGGGAGAGCGTTTCCAAAGGAAAGTCACAAACCGAAGCGGCCATCTCCATGATGGCTGCACAATCACTATCTGAATCGATAAATTCACGCCCCATCCCTAAATACTGTGATCCCTGGCCGGGAAAGAGTACTGCTATCTTCATTTTTATTTTTATTCCTTTATATTTTTCTTCTGTCTTTCTTCCAGAATAGTTGTCAGTAAAAAAAGAGTCACACCCACGGTAATGGCGGAATCAGCCACATTAAATGCAGGCCAGTGATGACCTGCCACGTAAAAATCCAGGAAATCTACTACTGATCCCAGGCGAATGCGGTCGATCACATTGCCGACGGCTCCTCCTGCAATCAATGCCAGTGCCGGGCCATAAAACGGATGATCCTTGCGCATTCGATACCAGGCAAGGCACAGGAGCACAAGGGCAATACAGGCAAGAGTCAGGAAAAAATAATGCCGCCAGGCACCATCCACGCCAGCCAGGAAACCAAAGGCAGCACCCTTGTTTGTCAGATAGGTAAGATTAAAAAAACCTGAAATAATCTCAAGGGACTCATAGAGCTGGAAACTGTTCACAACCCAGAGTTTCGTCAGCTGATCGAGCACAATCACCAGCACCAGCAGAAATAATGAAAAAAACACTTTTCCTGCTACTCCCCACGATCCATATCAGTAACAACATTTAGGCAACGCTCACAAAGCTGCGGATGCTCGGAATTGCTGCCCACAAATGTGTCACGTGTCCAGCAGCGTTCACATTTATCGCCGGATGCTGCACGAACAGCAACCGCAAGTTCAGGTATTTCCTCATTCACAAGAAATTCCAGATCTGCAACTGTGCTTTTGTCCTTACAACGGGTAAGCACAGATATAATGCAGACATCCTTGACCCTCTCCCACTCGCTTTCAATAAAATCAGCCCACTCGCCACTCACCTCAATCAGCACTTCAGCTTCCAATGGATGACCAATAATCTTTTCCCTGCGCGCTGCTTCAAGAGCCTTGGTGATCGCAGCTCGAACCTGAATCAATTTTCCCCAGCGTTCTTCCAGTGCAGTATCACACCGTTCAGATGCAGGTTTTGGGAACTCTGTAAAAAAGATGCTTTCTTTTAATGGTGCCTTGTCGTTCAGTCCTTTAAAATGTTCCCAGGCCTCTGCAGTGGTAAAAGTCAAGACCGGGCTCATCAGTTGCAGCAACCCTCCCAGTATTTCATGCAAAACAGTCTGAGCAGAACGTCGCAGAGGGGAATCAGTTCCTGAGCAATAGAGCCGATCTTTTAATATATCGAGATAAAAAGCACTCATTGTGGTTCCACAGAAATAGTTCAGAGCCTGGTGGATAGGATGAAACTCATAGTGTTCATAAGCCGTGCATACTTTCTCACGTAACTCTTCAAAACGACCTAATGCCCAGCGATCTATCTCTTCCATGTTCTCAAAATCAACTGCATGGGCTACCGGATCGAAATCCGTCACATTACCCAGCATATAACGGAGAGTGTTGCGAATTTTTCTATAGCTGTCAGCTACCTGCTTGAGAATTTCATCAGAAACTTTGACATCATCACGATAATCTTCACTGGATACCCAGAGACGCAGAATCTCTGCTCCAAATTTCTGAATAACCTCACTGGGTGCCACCACATTGCCGATGGATTTGGACATTTTCTTGCCCTGCCCATCCACCACATAGCCATGGGTCAAAACACCTTTATACGGAGCATGACCACGGGTTCCAACAGAGGTAAGCAATGAACTCTGGAACCAGCCTCGATGCTGGTCACTGCCTTCGAGATACAGATCGGCAGGAGCCCTTAATTCAGGACGCGCTTCAACAACAGCCGCATGGGAAGTACCGGAATCAAACCAGACATCAAGGATGTCTTCCTCTTTTTCAAACTCGCCTGCTCCGCAACTTGCGCACGTGGTGCCATCTTCAAGAAAATCAGAAAGCTCATGACTAAACCAGGCATCAGCCCCTTCAGCACGGAAAAGTTCATCTATCTTTGCAACCAGTGCTTCACTTTTCACAACCTCGCCACAGGCTTTACAGCTGACCACAGTTATGGGAACGCCCCATGTTCTCTGACGTGACAGACACCAGTCAGGCCGATTTTCCACCATGGAATAAATACGCTGCTTTCCCCAGGATGGTGTCCACACCACATTTTCAATTTCAGCTAAAGCCTTTTTCTGCAGGTCATTTATCTCCATTGAAATAAACCACTGCGGGGTTGCCCGATACATTACCGGTTTCTTGCAGCGCCAGCAGTGCGGATAACTATGATTAATCGCATCTTCATGGAGCAAAGCGCCGCTTGCAGCCATATCAGCATTGATGGTTTTATTTACCGCAGGAATCTGCTGGCCTGCATACTGCCCGGCCTCATCAGTGTAGCGTCCTTCACTGTCTACTGGTGAAAGAATTTCAAGGTCATAACGCAGCCCTGTCAGGTAATCATCGGCACCATGGCCTGGAGCTGTGTGTACACAACCTGTGCCAGCCTCTAAAGTCACATAATTTGCGAGCACCATCAGTGAATCACGATCCATAAAGGGATGGCGACATTTGCGTTTCTCAAGCCCTTTGGCTGAAAAAGTGGCTATGATCGAAAAATCACTGATACCCATCTCTTCCATCACGCCTTCAACCATTTCTTTAGCCAGAATCAATGTTTCATCACCAACTTTTACGGCTGCATATTCAAAATCCGGATGAAAAGCCACTGCCAGGTTTGCAGGCAGTGTCCAGGGTGTGGTGGTCCAGATTACCACCGAAACTTTGTCACCACCAAGTGCTGCATCAATATCAGACAGATCCTCAACAACTGGAAACTTCACATAGATCGACGGTGAAGTATGATCGTAATATTCAACTTCAGCCTCAGCAAGGGCAGTGGTACAGGTGGAACACCAGTACACAGGTTTTTTATTGCGAATCACAGACCCTGAAAGCAAAAATTTATTAAACTCCCGTGCAATGCTCGCCTGATAATCAAAGTTCATGGTGAGATACGGTTTTTCCCAGTCACCAAGCACGCCCAGACGTTTAAACTCATCCTTCTGAATCTTGACCCACTTCTGCGCATATTTTCGACAAGCGCCACGCTTGGAGATTTTGGGAATAGTATTCTTTTTCTCACCCAGCTCCTGATCCACATTGTGTTCAATGGGCAAGCCATGACAATCCCAGCCTGGAATATAGGGCACCTGAAAACCGGCCATACGCCGTGATTTCAAAATGATATCTTTCAGTATCTTATTAAAAGCCGTGCCCAGATGAATATGACCGTTGGCATAAGGAGGGCCATCATGGAGGACATAGAGAGGTTTTCCTTCCGCATGCTCCTGAAGCATCCCGTATAAATCTTCTTTTTCCCAGCGCTTAAGATACATGGGCTCTTTCTGGTTCAGATTAGCCTTCATCTTAAACTTGGTCTGTGGTAGATTCAGGGTATCCCTGTAATCCATAACAATCTCCTTATATTAAACACTCAACGCGATGTTGGGCTTTTCGTACTGATTAGTATTGATGGCGTCGTAAAAAGTCTTCAGCTCCGTCATTCCCGCCTTCGCGGGAATGACGGAATAAATAGACTTTTGAGTTTTTACGAATGCATCAGTATTAACAAAACTATAATTATTCAGGTATCTATCAAAAAACAGACACCTCGGTTACGCAAAACTCTTAAAAATACCAACTGCAGTTGAAGATGCAAGGAGAAAGTGGCAAAAACAGCCGATTTTCCCTTTAAATTTGACATCCGCGTACGCCTTAATTACAATGTGATTATTACATTTTATTAAATTTCTCCTCATTCATTTTATATAGAGATCACGCATGACCAAAGTAATTGCCATGGCGGGCAAAGGCGGGACAGGAAAAACCACCACCTCAGCCCTGCTGACCAAATATTTACTGCAGAAAAAACAGACACCCTTTCTCCTTGTTGATGCAGATGCCAATGCCAACTTAAACGAACTCCTGGGGCTTGATGTCAATCTGACACTCGGCCAGATCCGAAAAGAGTTAAAAGGTGAACTGCCACCCAACGTAACCCGAGATCAATTCATGGAGCTGAAGATTCATCAAGCTCTTATTGAAGAAACCGGATTTGATCTTCTTGTTATGGGACAACCTGACGGGCCGGGATGCTACTGTGCCGCCAATCAGTATTTAGCCATGACCATGGATAAACTCGCGGGTAACTATAAATATATCATTGTTGACAATGAGGCAGGAATGGAGCATTTAAGCCGCATGAACCTGCGTACTATTGATTATCTGCTGGTCACCTCAGACCCATCTGCCCGGGGAATACTCACCGCAAAACGTATTTCCGACATTACAGAACCCCTGGGCCTTGAAGTCAAAAACCAATATCTGCTGGTCAACCGTGCTCCACAGCCTGTGCCTCCTGCGCTCCAGGAAAAGATTGATGAAGCTGTTGCCGACTCGGGCATGAAGCTGGGCGGCATTATTCCTTCAAGTGACGCGCTGATCAATCAGGAACTAAGTGGTGAATCTTACCTGGCTCTTGATGATTCAGCAGATGTTATTGGAACTGTCAATGAAATATTCGACAGAATTTTTGCCTGACATACAACTCAAGTGTCCAACAAAGAAACCATAGAAAAAAAAGAGCTCTCGTCAAAAAACACCATGATCGAAATGATCAAGGTGGGCCGAACATATGGCCCTGATATCACGGCGCTCTCCGACATCTCCTTCTCCGTTGAAACCGGTGAAATGTTTTTTCTTATTGGCAGAAGCGGTGCCGGCAAAACCACTCTGCTGAAACTGATATGCAACATGGAGATCCCAAGTAACGGACTCATTGAGGTGGCAGGATACAATATCAACACACTGAAAGGGAATGATCTGGCACACCTCAGGCAAAGAATCGGGGTTGCCTACCAGGACTTCAAGCTCCTTAATGATCGTACAGTCGCCGAAAATATTGCCATTGCCATGGAAGTCTCTTACAAAAAACCACGAGCCATCAGACACCGGGTTCGCGATCTCCTTGATCAGCTGCAGCTTTCCGACAAACATAACACCATCACCGGCGAACTCTCCCGTGGAGAACAACAGCGTGTCGCGCTTGCCAGAGCTGTTGCCAACTCTCCACGCCTGATCCTCGTTGATGAGCCAACAGGAAACCTCGATGCCTCGACCACGGAACAAGTCGTGGCGTTGCTCACCAGAAGTAACAAGGCCGGGGCCACCATTGTTATAGCCACCCACGATAAATCCATTTACCAGCAAAGCAAGCATCGAATAATGGAACTGTGTGACGGAAGTATTGCTTCCCTCACCAGGGGTGAGCAACCATGAATTTCTGGTTTGCAGTCTTCAGACAAACAGGTCGCAACCTCCGCCAGACATGGGCTTCACAGTTTATGACTTTTTTGACTGTCAGCCTCTCCGTCCTGATATTTGCCTTTTTCTACCTCATTTACACCAACATGATTGGTGCCGGAGATCGTTTAAGTGATGATCTTCGCCTCATTGTTTACCTCGAAGATGAGCCGGGCAAAGAGATGCAGGAACAGCTCCGACGCAAAATAGTAAATTTTGACGATGTTGAAGAAATTCACTTTATTTCAAAGGAAGAGGCCTATGAACGATTTGCCGCACAACTTGGTGATGACTCCGACGTGCTGACGGATTTGCCAGAAAATTTCCTGCCCGCTTCAATTGAAGTTGTGCCCCTGAAAAGCCTTCGTGGCTACAGCCAGATTAAATTATTTTCAGAGTACCTGGCAAGTTTGCCCGGCACGGAAAAAGTACAGTACGGTCAGGAGTGGATTGAGAGATTTTATTACTTCACCAAACTGCTCACCATTGTTGTGTTGCTCAGCGGCGCACTCCTTATCCTGACTGCCACCTTCATGGTTGCCTACACCATCAGACTCACCATCATGGGGCGTCAGGCTGAACTGGAACTATTAAGACTTGTGGGTGCCACAAACAGCTATATCAGAACTCCGTTTCTCATTGAAGGAATCCTACAGGGATTTATGGGCTCTATCATTGGTCTTTCCGCCCTGTATGGCCTCT
>JAOZQU010000395.1 GCA_029932055.1 Desulfocapsa sp. | reverse complement strand
CCCCATAAGTTCACGCCCATGCCGGGCGTACACAAAAAAATGCACCCGACTGGCTCACACGTCCGATTTTCGGATGTTAATCTATCACTACCTTTCGCACCAACATTCCGGTAAATCCATGGCCAGCCGGTGATTTAAAGCGTTATATTCCCAATACGAACCAACATCTGTTGACATTTTACTAAAATAGTTTGCTCATTTTTCACAATTCTTGTAATATTAGTCAAGGTGACGAAAATGAGCAAAAACACATACTTCCACATAATTTATGATGGGCCATCTCTTGATAGTAACGAAATGGACATCAAAGAACTGGCTCCGGCATTGCTTGCTATCGCAGAAGCCCTCGAAGAAACTAATAGAATTTTCAATCGTGGTCGTGCTGATATCTCAGTCAATGTTAAAGGATCATTCAAAACAGGTTGTTTTGGTATTGACCTTAGCGTCACACAAGACTTGTTAAGCAATCTCCTCAACTTTCTCAAAACAGACGATGTAGTCAGTGGCGCAACCCTTATTGCATACTTAGGATTCGGCATAGGAGTTACAACAACAAGTGGTAAAGGCCTTCTGCATGTCATCAAGTGGTTGAAAAACAGAAATATTTCTAAAATAACCACAGAAGAAGACAAGGCCACCATATTTGTTGATGAAGATTTTCTAACTGTTGAAAAAGAGATCATAGAATTACTCAAAAATTATAAAATACGTAAAGCTATTGAAAAAGCGGTTGTTACCCCTTTACAAAACGAAGGTATAAACTCTTTTTCATGCTCAGACCAATTACAGGACAATTCAGACACTAAATTCTTCGACATAACTGCTGAAGAAATAGAATACTTCGTTGCCCCTGAACCAAAAGATGAAGAGATTGACGAAAACACATACGAAACAAACCTCCAGACTGTAAGTGTATCATTCTTGGAAAGTAATAAATGGCGATTTACCGATGGGTCAAATACTTTTCATGCCAAAATTGCAGACAAAAAATTCATCGACCAGGTTCAGAACAATGACATTTCATTTGCGAAAGATGACATAATAAGGGTTTTGCTACACACTAAACAAACACTTACTGCCCAAGGTATAAAGACAGATTACACCATAAAAAAAGTCATTAGCCATAGGAGTGCGGCTAGACAACTTTCCCTCCCAATGGAGTAAAAACACCCTCCAGAAAATAATATATCGGGATAGGAACGGCCATCACTAACCGCCCCTCCCACACCACCAAGCATACGGATCGCGTACTAAGGCGGTTCGGCTGATCAAGACAGGAGTTGTATACCTGGGAGAAAAAGACCAAGAGTTCTTCGGAAATAGACATTCGGCAATGCGATTATTACCCACTTGACTCTGCTCATTCGCCAAGATCCTTTACGGGCATTTCCCGTACTGACCGCTGACTTATGATAAATACCACGTTTCTTCAACTCACGGACACGGGTTCGCGGATTCTTCCACTGTTTCCAGAGGATACTCCGTAAACGCCTCATTATCCATCCATGGAGAGAGCGAAGCCACTTGATACTGAGCTTGGCAAAACGGTAATAGTTCCACCAACCACACAGGTACTCATTCAAGGTGAAAATAATCTGATGAATGCTTTTGCCACTTGATCTACTGGTCAACTGCCGCACCCTTTCTTTCAATCGTTTGATCGATTTCGAGTGGATCTGAATGCGTGTGAAGTTTATCATACTGGTAATTCTAAATCCGAGAAAACACATCACCCATGGACGGGTGACTTGGCTTTTCTCTTCATTAATCTTCAGACGTAAACGGTGGGTTACGAAGTGTGATACCGTCCTCATAACCCGGTTGGCAGCTCTTTGACTGCGGACGAATATGTTAAAATCGTCCGCATAACGGGCGAAACACAAATTACGCTTTTCAAGCTCTTTATCAAGCTCGTCCAGCACAATATTAGACAACAACGGAGAAA
>JAOZQU010000180.1:5585-7182 GCA_029932055.1 Desulfocapsa sp. | reverse complement strand
TGCGGCAGAAAAACAAGGCTGAATTGAGATTTTGGTGTTGCCACTACTATATCAAAGGTTAGGGCAAGTCCTACACCACCTCCTGCGACAACTCCGTCAATGGCTGCAATTGTTGGTACTTTAAGATTATAAATGGCATCAAGCATTGGATTAAAGCGCTCCTCCATGACACGAAAGACCTGTTCACCAACAGGTTCATTACTTTGAAAATCAAGGGCTCCTCCTGCAAGATCTGCTCCGGCACAAAAACCCTTGCCTTTTGCGTTAACAAGCAAGGCTTTGATGCCTTTATCCGGATCTATTTTTTGCATCACATCAAGGAGTTCATCAAGCATTAAAGGAGAAAGGCTGTTATACACTTTTGGCCTGTTCAGAGTCAGACAGGCAATATCGTTTTTAATATTAAAAATTATTGTTTTGTAGGACATCTGAAAAATTCCTTATAAATTAAAAAAGTTAAATAATATCTTCATTGAAAAAGTGGCTGATCTGATCATCGTTATAGCCATATTCCCTGAGAATCGATTTTGTATTGGCCCCAAAACTTGTTGACGGTGTCCTGATTGTGCCGGGTGTTTTGCTGAGTTTTACTGGTATTCCAAGGACTGTTTCTGGTTTGCCGTCACTGTTGGTCACCTCCATCACCATATCTCTCTGTTTAAAATGGGGAGCCTCCATTACCTCATCAAGATTGTGAATACCGCTGACACAGACATCCATTTGCTTAAATTCAAGTTCCCACTGTGCCATGGTCTTTTGAAGAAAAACCCTTCGAAAGTCTTGAATAATCTCCTCTTTTCTCTCTTCATCATACTGCAGGTTTTCATATTGGGGGAAATTAAGATGCCTGCAAAGCGTTTTCCAGAATTGGTTTTCCACAGCACCCACTGCCATATGCCGTCCATCTGATGTTTCATAGGTGTTATAGCAGGCATAGCGGTGGGAAAGCATGGAATTACCGCGTTCAGGGAAGTGGCCGCTTGCCTGCTTGAAAAAAGGAGCCAGAGAAAGATGAGCAACCATGCTGTCAGTCATGGAAATATCTATGTACTGACCCTTTCCTGTTTTTTCCCTTGCAAACAGGGCAAGCAGGATACCAATGGCAGCATTCATACCGCCTCCTGCAATATCAGCCATGGGCATTCCCGGTATGGATGGTGGACGGTCAGGCTCTCCTATAAGTCCAAGAATGCCTGAATACCCCAGATAATTAACATCGTGTCCTGCCCGTCTGGACAATGATCCGGTCTGACCATATCCTGTAACAGAGCAATAGATAATATCATGATTTATTTTACGCACAGAATCATAATCAACTCCAAGACGTTTTACTGCACCTGGACGAAATCCTTCCAGAACAACATCTGCATCTTTCAGCAGTTTGGAAAATATTTCCCTACCTTTTCTGGATTTCAGGTTCAGAGTCATATGTTCCTTGTTGCGGCAGACATTGGGCAGAAAAAGTCCATCTTTTGCATACTGTTTTTTATCTTCAATGGCAATCACCCTGGCACCGTGATCAGCCAGAATCATGGAACAGTAGGGGCCTGGCAGCAGCCTTGAAAGATCCAGAACTGTAACCCCGGACAGAGAGCTT
>JAOZQU010000180.1:0-5485 GCA_029932055.1 Desulfocapsa sp. | reverse complement strand
CCAACTGTGACCAACAGCTGCTGACTGATCTCGTCAGCCACGGCAAGGGGACCCACAGGCATACCGGTCTGGTGGGCAAGATTTTCTATGAGGACAGGATCCACACCCTCTTTGAGCAGGGTTGCACCCTCATCCACAAAAGTGCCAAAAGTTCGTGAAGTAAAAAAGCCCCGGGAGTCATTAACCACTATGGGTATTTTTCGAATCTGCTGTACATAATCAAAGGTTTTTGCAAGGGTTTCTGGGCTGGTTTTTTCTCCTGTGATGATCTCCACCAAAGGCATTTTGTCAACGGGAGAAAAGAAATGGATGCCGATGAAGTTCTCAGGTTTTTCTGCAGCCTTTGCAAGTTCTGTGATGGGCAAAGTTGAAGTGTTTGAGCCAAACACGCCGTCTTGTGTCAGATACGGTTCGGTCTCTCCTGTGACCTTGTGTTTTAATCCAACATCTTCAAAAACCGCTTCCACTATTAAATCACAGCCTTCCAGATCTTTATTGTCTGCCGTCGGGGTGATCAAGTCAAGGATAGTATCTTTTTTAGCTTCATCCATCTTGCCTCGTTTTACACGTTTAGCCAAAAGCATATCACTATAGGCTTTTCCTTTCTGGGCAGCTTCCAGGGTCATATCCTTTAAGACGACTTCAATACCGACCATTGCTGATACATAAGCGATTCCCTGGCCCATCATACCGGCACCAAGAATTCCGACCTTTTTGACCTTGCCCTGGTCAATACCCTGGGGTCGGCTTCCGCCTGCCTTTAATTTGTTCAGTTCAAGAAACATGGTGGTGATCAGGTTTTTTGCTTCAGGTGTTACAATAAGTCCTGCAAGTTTTCTGCTTTCTATTCTCATGGCTGTATCAAAATCAACTCTAAGGCTTTCTGCTGCTGCGGCAAGGATAGCTTCCGGTGCAGGCATAAGACCACGGGTCTGTTTTTTTAAAATGCCGGGCATCATCTGCAAAATTTGGAGAACTTTTGTCTCTTTGATATCTCCGCCTGGTATTTTGTAACCTTTCTGCTCCCACGGCTGCACAGGTTCTGGATTGGCCTTTATCCATGATCTGGCTTTGGCAATCATATCATCTTTGTCTTTGGCAAGTTCATCAATAAGACCTGCACCCAGGGCTTTTTTAGGATTAACACGAATTCCCTGGATAGGAAAAGGAAGACCCTTTTCAAGCCCGAGCATCCTGATTGTCCTGACAACACCGCCTGCACCGGGCAGTAGTCCCAAGGTTACTTCTGGAAAGCCAAGGCGCAGTTTTGGATCATCAATGGCAATACGGTGATGGCAGGCAAGGCAGAGCTCCAGCCCCCCGCCCATGGCTGTGCCGTTAATGGCAGCCACCACAGGTTTTCCCAGAAGCTCAAGTCGTCGCATATAAGATTTGAGTTCTTCAAGCATGTTAAAGATAATATTTATATCTTCTTTTTTATATTTGACAAGCTGGTTCAGATCCCCTCCGGCAACAAATGTCTTTTTGGCAGAGGTGAGGATCACACCGGCAATGTCATCTTTCTCTTTTTCCAATCGTTCAATGGTGCTGAAATATTCCTTGTTAAATTCATCATTCATGGCATTTACCGGACCTTCCATGTCCATGGTAATTGTCACAATATTTTCAGCATCTTTTTCATATATAAAACCGTTCATTATTTTTTCTCCTGGTTTGAAATTAACAAATTTAAGACTAAAAAGTTCAAAAATTATACCCTTTCTATGATAGTAGCAATCCCTATGCCAGCGCCAGCACACATGTTGCAGAGACCATATCTCAAATCCCGGCGCTCAAGCTCATCCAATACCGTACTGAGCAGCATGGCGCCGGTTGCGCCAAGGGGATGCCCCATGGCAATTGCACCGCCATTGGGATTAATCTTTTCCCAGGGAACCCCAGTATCTTTCTGGAATCTCATGGGAACTGCTGCAAAAGCTTCATTAACTTCGAATAGATCAATATCATGCAGAGTCAATCCTGCTATCTTCAGAGCTTTAAGAGATGCAGGAGCAGGTCCTGTAAGCATAATGGTGGGTTCAACTCCAATGACTGCTGATGAAACAAGACGGCCCCTTGGGGTCAAGCCAAGTTCTTTCCCGATCTTTTCACTGCCGATCAGAACAGCTGAAGCACCATCCACTATACCGGAGGAGTTTCCTGCATGGTGAACATGGTTTATGGCTGCTACTTCGGGATATCTTGCCAGAGCCACTGCATCATATCCCATATCACCCATCATTTTAAATGAGGGCCTAAGCTTTGCCAGCCCTTCCATTGTGGTATCGGGTCTGATAAATTCATCTTTTTCAAGAATTATCATACCGTTTGCATCTTTTACCGGTATGACAGACTTGTCAAAATGACCTGCTGCCTGGGCAGCGGCTGCCTTTTTCTGGGAATTTAAGGCAAAAGTATCCAGATCTTCCCTGGAAAAATCTTCAATAGTCGCAATGAGATCAGCGCCAATCCCCTGGGGGGCAAAGCCTGTAGTGATATTGGTCTCAGGATCATCCGCCCATGGACCTCCGGCTGACCCCATTGGTACACGGGACATTGATTCAACACCGCCGGCAACCATCATATCCTCCCAGCCGCACATTATTTTTGTTGCTGCCAGGGCAACTGCGTCAAGGGCTGATGCACAGTAGCGATCCACCTGGATACCACTGACAATGTCATTCCATCCTGCCGCCAGTATGGCTGTTCGTGCAATGTCGGAGCCCTGTTCTCCCACAGGCCCTGTACAGCCGATGATGGCATCATCTACACGGGATGTATCCAGATTGTTTCTTTGTTTTAAGGCCTCCAGTAATTCAGTCAACAGCCTCACAGGTTTTACTTCATGAAGCGATCCGTTTTTCCCTTTGCCCCGGGGTGTCCGCACGGCATCATAAATATAAGCTGGTCTAATCATTTTAATTGATCTCCTTGTTAAATTTGGTTTTCTTGTTATAATTATTATTTTTTTCTCTTTTTTCTTTGCAACTCATTGCCCAAATCAGACCATGGATTTTGCAATAATATTTTTCATAATCTCATTGGTGCCTGCAAATATGCTGAAAACCCTGGTGTCACGCCACTCCCTGACAATAGGACATTGTTCGTCCGATGCAAATTCTCCAATAATCTCCATGCACTTGTTGGCAACCCGGTTGACCATATCAGTGGTCTGGTACTTTGCCATTGAGGTTTCAATCATTATACTCTTTTTTTCCATGTGGTCAGCCACCAGTTTTTCTGTGAATACCTTTGACATTTTTATCTCGGTGGCCATTTCTGCCATGGCAAACTGGACAGCCTGGGATTTAAAAAGCGGTTTGCCTGAAACATTGGTGTTTTTGCAATAATCCAGGGTCCATTCAAAGATTGACTCAGTTTTTCCCACTGCTGTGACTGAGCAGACCAGACGTTCCTGCTGAAGCTTTTGCATGAGCATGACAAATCCGGCTCCTTTTTCACCCAGACGGTTTTCTGCGGGAATTCTGCAGTTGGTAAAGAAAAGCTCTGCTGTGTCCTGGCTGTGCATGCCCATTTTTTCAAGTTTATTTCCCTTGTTAAATCCAGGCGTTTTGTCTTCCACAAGATAAAGAGAAAGTGATTTGTGAGGATTTTCAACCAGAGGATCTTTTGCAGCCACCACCACAAGGTCACAATTAATTCCATTGGATATAAAGGTTTTAGACCCGTTAATGACGATTTCATTTCCCTCTTGAACTGCTGTGCATGTCATGGAGGCAAGATCACTTCCTGCATCAGGTTCAGTCATGGCAACAGCAGTAATAATATCACCGCTGACACATCCGGGAAGATAGCGCAGTTTTTGTTCTTCAGTTCCAAAGCTGTCAATATAGGGTACAACAATATCGCTGTGCAGATAGTTTAAAAAACCTGACTGATTTGTTCTGGCCATCTCCTCCATAACAATGACAGAACAGAGAAAATCAAGGCCAGGCCCACCGTATTCAGTAGAGATACAGGGACATAAAAAACCCTGGCTGCCCATTTTTTTCCAGACTTCTCTGGGGACAATATGATCTTTTTCCCATTGCTCCAGATTTGGATTAACCTCTTTTTCAATAAAGGACCTCAGGCGTTTTTGAAAATCCCTATGCTTTTTTGTATATGTTAAAATATCCACAAAACTCTCCTTGCAAATCACACCACTATTTCTTCAATAAATCATTTCAACTCTTTTAAACAAAATCTATTTCCCACTTGATTAAGTGTGAAATCAGAATTTCTTTGATTTTATCGCCAATTACTGTCTCTGATACACCTTTCCCTGCTTTTACTTTTATGGTGGCCATCGTGCCATGGATCTTATGCTCTCCCACTTTGATATCCATGGTTTCAACTATATCTGATAAAACGTTTAATTCTTTTGTATAAACGCGTTGGATAGCATCCCAGCGCAGGGCAGGTTTAAAGATTTTACCCACTGCAGTTAAAGGCAGCTGCTCCATCATTACAATCTCTTTGGGAATGGCTGCCCGTTCACCCATATTTTTTTCAAGATGTTTCATGATATCGTCTTTTGTCAGTTTTGCATCCGGCCTTAGTTCCACATATGCCATGGGTACTTCTCCGACCCGGGGGTCGGGTCTTCCGATAGCCGCAGCAACGCTGATATCCGGGAGATTGTAAAGAACATCTTCAATAATGGCAGGATCAATGTTATGCCCGCCGCGAATAATTAACTCTTTTTTACGGCCGGTTACCCAAAAATATTCATCTTTATCCTGACGGCCCAGATCTCCAGTATCAAGCCAATCTTCTTTGGGGAAAATTTGAACATTTTGTGATTTTTCTAAATAGCCCTTAAACACATTGGGACCTTTTACACATATATTACCGATTTCATCTGTTTTAGCTTCCCGGATAAATTTTCCATCATCATCAAGGATAAATATTTTCATTTCCGTATAGGGTAAGCGAAAACCAATGGAGCCCACTTTTCTTACCCCGTGAAGCGGATTTCCAGAACAACCGCAGGTAACCTCTGTCAATCCGTAACCTTCCAGTATCTTCAGGCCAGTGTACTCCTCAAACCGTTTGAACAACTCAACTGAGAGTGGCGCAGAAGCGCTGAGAACATATCTCAAGGAAGAGACATCTACATCACTCTTTGGCACGTTCAACAAGGCACTGAGAATGGTGGGGATTCCAGAAAAAGCTGAGGCCTTGTAATAATTAACAATATTATAGAAATTCTGCAAAACTGAAACATCCCGAAAACCTGATGGAGAACACATAACTATATGCGCTCCAACACTGAAGGGAGTAATCCCTGTAAATATCATACCGTTTCCATGAAACAGGGGGAGCCCGGAAATAACTGCATCACCCTCACGCATTCCCGTTACAAGCGCCATCTGCATTGCGTTGACAGTCTCATTTTTATGTGTTCGTGGAGCCAGTTTCGGTGTTCCGGTGGTTCCTCCGGTGTGAAGAATTGAAGCCACATCATCCGGGTGAAATTGTC
>JAOZQU010000179.1:1571-7198 GCA_029932055.1 Desulfocapsa sp. | reverse complement strand
AAATTTCTCCTTTATTCAGCCCAGATGGCCTTGTTCTTCTTAGAACTGCTTCAATACGGGCTATCAGTTCGGCAATGCTACACGGCTTAACAATATAATCATCGGCACCAAGCTCCAGTCCCTTTGTTTTCAAATTCTCACTGTCTAAACAACTCAAAAAAATAACGGGAATACTGCTGTCTCGTGCCCGTAAATTTTGTAAGGTCTGGAAACCATCCATCTGAGGCATATCGATGTCAAGAACAATCAAATCTATATGATTTTCATCAATAATGGACAGTGCACTGTATCCACTCATTGCATGCAGCGTATCAAATTTACTGCGCTGCATATGCGTCTTCAGCAGTTTCTGGATTACAGGATCGTCATCAACAAAAAGAATAACAGGAGTTTTCATCATTTTTCGAACAGATTTACAGTAATATAACTGTCAAATCTGCTGTATCAGTAAATGTTAATGTTCCACCCGTGTCGATTCAGGATGGGTACCAAAGGCTCTCTTTTCATTATATTGAAAATCAGGTTTGATTCAAGTGGATTGGATAAATAATTGACAAATCCTGCTCTTTTCACACCACCACTCTCCTGCCAAGCAGAGCAGACAGGACTAATTATCAAACACTATACGACATACTTTACTCACTAGAACGGACAGTTAAAAAAAACACAGCAACAAGAGACAACCAGCAGTCACTTCCCCATATTATGCAGTTTCTCTTGCATTATTTAACTAAGTACTGCATTATAGGATGCCTATTACATTTCAACTTAACATCAATTATTTAACCATGCCCACAGAACAAACAATTAACCTTTTGATCGTTGAGGATGACCCCGGTGTTGCAGACATGCTGGATCTTTTCTTGACATCTCAAGGAATAACAACAGCCATTGCAAGGGATGGCAAGCAGGCTTTAACGATGATTACTTCGTTAAACCCTGACATTATTGTTCTGGATGTAGGGCTGCCCTATTTTGATGGTTTTTCCATACTGGACAAATTACGTTCCGACTCCATTACAACTCCTGTTATCATGCTCACTGAAAAAGCTACTATTGAGGAGCGAATTTCAGGTTTCGAGCATGGCGCAGATGACTATGTCACCAAACCTTTCAGCCCCAAAGAACTGCTAATGCGTGTGCATGCTATCCTGTCACGTTTGAAGGCATCAAACGAGACAGATACTACACAGCAAACGATAACAATCAATCAACTCTCCCTTAACCCACTAACAAGAGAAGTAGGTGTAACCGGGACAACCTCTCCTCCTCTGACAAAAACAGAATTTGATCTCCTCTATTTTCTTGCTAAAAAGAAAAATGAGGTAGTCACCCACGCAACACTCCTTAAAGAAATTCTGCAATACAAGCCAACAAGCCAGACAAAAGTACTTGTCGTACATATCGCAAATATCCGAAAAAAAATTGATCTGAAGGGAGGAAACGGTGTCAAGCTACTCACTGTTTCCGGTGTTGGCTATAAACTTATTGAACAAACACCGGTGATAAACGGTTAGTGAGGCCAGCATAAGTGCCTTGGTGCTATATTCAAGTTCTTAACTTTAAGAGTACTTTCCATTTTTTTGTTTTTATGACAGGAATTAGGGAGTAAGGCACTAATCAGATTTACTTAACCCATCCTTAAAAAAAAGATATGAACAGAAGCCAACACGTTCTTTCCACCATTTTTCTACTTGTACTCTTTTTTGTTTCAAATTTTACCGCTTCAACTGTTCAGGCAGAGCCCCTGGTGCCCTTACATATACAAAAGGGAACAAATCTCATATCCATTGCGCGCCAGTACTGCAAAAAGGAATCTGACTGGAAAACCATTGCCAAGATCAATCACCTGAAAAGTCCATACACAATCTATAGTAAAAAAACCATTCTGGTACCACTATCCATCCTGCTTACGGAGACTGTCTCTGCTAAAGTCGCATCAGTTAGCGGCTCGCCTAGACTTATCACCAGAAATTCACAGTCCAGTACGCTGGAAAAGGGAGATTTTGTGCTGCCTGGCCAGACAATCCAGACAAACAACAACGAATTCGTACACCTATTATACCCGGATCACAAACATACCAGAATCGGCCCGCAATCGGAAATGACTTTAGTGTATCTCATGCGCCTGACAGATGGGAACCTGAAGGCTGAATTTTCTTTAACAAAGGGAAATATCATCCATAAGCTGCAGCAAAAACTCAAAGCCAATGAACATTTCCAGACACGAACACCTGTCACAATAGCCGGTGTTCGCGGTACGGAATTCCGCATCAAAATGCCTGACAGTGAAACAAACATTGTTGAAACTCTTAGTGGTCAGGTTGCATTAGATGCTGCCGGCAAACAGATTGTACTGAACAAAGGAAAAGGATCAAAAATAAAAAAAGACCAACCACCAGCGCCACCTCGAGATCTTCCACTTCGCCCCGCTCTCCCCCATATTGAGACAGCTTACCGTACTCTGCCGGTCATTCTAAAAACTCCTGACCAAACTACCATTGAATTTGTGCGACTTAGAATTACCACGGATCTGCAAGGGAGTAAAACTATTGCTGAGCAGCTTACCGGATCGGGACAGAACTTCACACTGCCTGCTCTTAAAGACGGACAGTACCATCTCTTTTTCACAGCCATTGATCATGAAGGGTTTGAGAGTGCCCCCACTGATCCTGCACTCCTGTATATTCGTACTAATCCTGCAGCGCCCATTCTTTCCAATCCGAACAGCGGAATGCAAACATTTGAAAAAACCGTTGATATTCGATGGCTGAAATCGGATCTTGCAAAGTTTTACAACATTGTAATCGCTACAAATCCTGATTTTGATGCGCCAATTATAGAGCAGCAAACAGAAGATGCGATGTTTACAACATCCTCACTGGATCCCGACACCTACTTTTTCAAGGTACAACTTGCTACCGAGGATGGTTTTGAAACGCTTTTTTCAGCTCCACTTTCATGGACAGTGTTACAGCAACCGGAACTGACTGGTTTTGACCCTGTAAAACCAGACGACGACACCATCAAGTTGCAATGGCCTGCCATGACTGATGTTGCCGGCTATACATTAGAAATCGCCTACGACAAAAAATTTGACAATCTTATGGTATCTAAGGAAAAGCTGACTGAGCCCTCCTATACCATTAGCAACGACCTGGCTTCTGGAGATTATTACGTACGCATATGTGCCGTCATGAACAATGGTCAGCAAAGCCCGTGGACAGCACCACAAACGCTGACCATAGAACCTAAGCCTCTTAACCTGAAGCCCATTCTTATTATCCTTGGCTGTGTGGCGCTGATTCTTCTCTGATACATCGTATAAAGAGCGTGCTTAACCGACTATCTATTCTCGTTATTTCTGCTGTTATTTTTGGGCTGTTTCATATGGGAGGAGTTGTTTCCGTCCTTTCCGACAAGGCAATGGACAATCTGTTTTTGCTACGTGGCCCTGCTCAACCCGATCAGGCAATTATCATTATCGGTGTGGATGAAGCAAGTTTAGAAGTTTTAGGTAGCTGGCCTTTTTCCCGCCGCCACCATGCAGAGCTTTTAAACAGGCTTGAAAAAGCAAAAGTCATTGGTTTTGATTTTCTCTTCAGCGAAGCCACCGATCAGGATATGTGGATGGAGGCCGCCCTTCAATCATCACCACCTGTGATTCTTGCCTCAGCTCGTAACTATCGACAGCAAGTGCTTAATCCTACTCCTTTACTCGCCAATAACGCCGGTACCGGTCACATTGAAATTATCCTTGGCCGGAATGGCGTAGTCCGTAAAACCAATGCTATCATCAATGAAAATCAACTTCCATTACCTGCATTTGCTCTATCCATGCTACAAGTTGCTGGCATCAAAACTGACATCACGACTGCTGACGACCCGATTCTCATAAACTATTACGGTCCGGAAAACAGTTTCCTGTATCTCTCCTATATCGATGTGCTCCAGGGTGAAATTCCAAAAGATTTTTTTCAAGACCGATTTGTGCTGGTTGGAGCACAGGCACTTGGCATTGGAGATTCCCACATCACACCATTCAGTAAAGATCGTCCAACTCCCGGGGTGGAGATTCAGGCGACAATTCTTAATAATATTCTTGCCAAAAGCCACTTCAAGCTACTTCCACTCTTTTCCGGGATAAGTATTGGTGCTATAGCATTCCTCTGCTTTTTTGTCTGGCCGGCCATGAATGAAAAAAACATTCTTCTTACCAATATTGCCCTGGTCTTTTTATTCA
Organism: Desulfocapsa sp.; assembly: GCA_029932055.1. Taxonomy (GTDB): domain Bacteria; phylum Desulfobacterota; class Desulfobulbia; order Desulfobulbales; family Desulfocapsaceae; genus Desulfocapsa. The sequence continues at coordinate 2,955 of JAOZQU010000179.1, read as the reverse complement.
CGATTTTCTCTTTTATTCTTTTTCACAAACATATCTTTTTAAACCCTGGTCCACCACTCATTTTTCTGGCTCTTACCTTTCTGACTCATCTCGCCATGGAGCGAATTTGGACAGCAAGAGAACTATTCCGTGAATTAACCCTGCTTGACCACCAACTGGCAACACAGTTGCAACAGGTGTATACCAATATCCCCACCCGCTTCTTCAACCTTCAAACCACCCCGGCCAAAAGCGGGATCAGACAACATATCTCTCAGCTGCATGCAAGCGTCAAAGTCCTGGGACTGCAGCATCATTTCATTGAAAATCTTCTAAGGGAAGAATTGCCACCTCTTATCCTATGGGATAAAAACAGTGGCATTGTCATCATTGCAAACTCCATGTTTCATGCTTTCTGGAATAGACATTCTTCGGAGCAATCCACGTTACCGAACCTTGATGACTTTATTCATCTGATACATACAAATCATGCACATGGTAATACTATTCAATTTGATTTTGATGGATTGCTTAAAGGTAATCAAACATCACCTGTAGACATTTGCATGACTGAACTTGGACGCAAAAAATATTACCGTGTCAATATGACTCCTGTCGATGTTGCAAACATAGAATTCAATGGTGTGCTTGCTGTAGTAACCGATGTCACTGAGATCAAAGAGCTTGAACGGCTGAAAGATGAAATTGTCTCCATTGTCTCCCATGAGTTAAAGTTACCATTAACCGCCATCCTCGGATATGGCGAAATCCTCACCGACAGCTTGCAAAATGCTGAAAAAAAATATGCTGAAGAAATATGCTCTCAGGCAAAACGTCTGAACAGGCTCATAGAAGATTTTCTTGATGTGGCACGTCTTGAGCATGGTAGCCGGAAAATCAAGAAATTCCCAATGGCGCTTGTTCGTTTAATCCGTGAAGCCACAAAGGGTGTCTCGATTCCAGCAGAAAAAAAATCCATCACGGTAAAAGAGAACACTCCGTACCAAACGACCCCCTTTATAGGAGATTACAGCCTCCTCTTGCAGGCATTGTTCAATCTGCTCGACAATGCCATCAAATTCAGTCCCGAAAACACACAGATTACCGTAAGTCTGGTGGAGGAAATAGACCAGTTTGTCATCTGTGTTGCCGACCAGGGACCGGGAATTCCAGTCCGCTCACAAGAGGAAATATTCAACAAATTTAATCGTGGTTTAGAAGCTCCTGAGCAAGACGGATTCGGCCTTGGATTGAGCTTTGTAAAACAAGTCGTGGAAAAACATGGCGGTAAAATACTGCTAATGCCGGAAACAGAGAAAGGGGCAACGTTCTGCATGACACTTCCTAACACCGGTAAACTGTAAGAAAAGCCGGCACTCAGTTCAGTACCCTCTTGAGGGGTATA
>JAOZQU010000179.1:0-1471 GCA_029932055.1 Desulfocapsa sp. | reverse complement strand
GGTATAAGTGCCTTGCTGCTATTTGTAACTTATTCATTTCAAGGCACTCTCAATTTTTCTTATTTTTTATGACAGAGGACAGGGCTAATATACTGACATTAAGACATAAAAAGCTGGTCACCCTGACAGGCCACTTCCTGTACGATAAAATCATTATTCCTTATTCGAGCGTGTCTCCACGCATACGGCATCCACTTTTCTGTCTGTTAATACGGAAATATTTTATTTCCAGCAGCCAATGAGATACAATACAGAAAAATGAGTGACTGTGAATAACCAGACATCCACTATTGAGAATTTTATGCAGCAGGAAAAAAACAAAAAACAGATTGATCCGTTGCTGTCTTTTCACCTCATGAAATTTGCCTTTCAAGACTTTCAAAAAAGCAGTGGTAAACTGACGGAATACGAGTACAAAAAGGCTTACCAACATGCCAAGGAAGAGATGCTCCTCCATCGGGTCATTCTTACTTCTGATGAGGCCTGCTGTGTGGTGATACCTGAGGCCATCCTGAACCAGACAGTCAATGCAGTTATTGCTGAATATCCAAGCCCTGAATTCTTTCACAAGATTCTCCATGAAAACAACATATGCCTTGCAGACTATACCGTGGCATTGCACAATGATCTTCGTGTGGAAACTGTGCTTGCCCGAATCGCGTCCTCTGTAGAAGCTGTTACACCTCCTGAAATACAGCAGTATTTTGACAATAACAAAGCGCAATTCAAGCAGCCGGAACGACGCAACACAGGCCATATCAAAATTACCGCAAAATCCTCTTCGTCAACTGAAACAGACAAAGCTCTTCAGAAAATCACTGCTATCCATTCCAGAGTTTACAGGAACCCAGAGACCTTCAGCAAGGAAGCCAAACAGTTTTCCGACAGCAGCACAGGAACTGATGGCGGCAAACTTGGTCTACTCACTTCCGGTGAACTCTGCCATGAACTCGACAAGGTACTCTTTTCTCTTTCTGCTGGAGCGATCAGTCCTGTTATTCAAAGCTCAAGTGGTTTCAACATCCTTCACTGCAAAAAAATTTATCCATCCAGGGACATCAGCTTTGGCGAAGCATCTTCTGCAATAGCCACCATCCTTCTGAAAAAAAAGCAACTTGATACCTGCCGTATCTGGCTACAGACACTTGTGCAGCCGATCTAGGAACCTCCAATGTCCAGTTCTCAGTCTGAGTCTCTCCCTCTTCTCACACCTGACATTCTATTTCATACAGAAACCATTACTGCTAGGGACAACTCTTCTTTCCAAGCAATGGAACTGGTAAGAGAAGGACAGCCTCTAGTACAGTTGAAAGCTCCTGGAGAGATTCCACCACCCAGACCTTTTGAGTTGACAACTGGTAAGCATACACTCTTATCAGAGGACAAACAAATGCTCCTGGCCGAGGTTGACGGCTATCCTTTACTTTCAAAAAAATCGAGGAAGGATATTGACCTCATAATGGTTGCCATG
>JAOZQU010000394.1 GCA_029932055.1 Desulfocapsa sp. | reverse complement strand
TTCCGTTGGTGATGTAGGCAAGGGACGCACCAATATCTTCACCGAGCCAGGCGCTAAGCCAGACGATCATGGATTCAAGCATAGATTTAGATAAAATTCGAATATCTAAATTCGAAATCCGAAACAATAAAAGAAAAACGGACAAACAAAAAATGACAAAACCGTCCGATTATCATACTGTTTTTACTGTTGTTGGTAAAAGAGTCCAAAACAAGACCCGTTTCAGGGGCGGGCCTTGCAGGTATCCACAAGTCAAATTAGGACTTAGCGCCCTTCGGGCGGGTTTTTTCGACAGGATAAACAGGATTAACAAGATTTTTTTTATCCTGATAATCCTGTCAATCCAGTCAAAAATGAAAATTCCTATGCCTTTAAATTAATTGGAATAAAAAGGACCGTCTTTGAAATATTCCTTGATCAGTTTATCCACAGCACCCTTCTTTTTCAGGCTCTCCAGGGCTTTATTCAATGTGTCTGTCAACTCTGTATCCTTCTTGCGCAAGCCAATACCAAGGCCGCCTCCAATTCGCAGGCCTTCCCCAACATACGATATCGCACCCTGGGATGCTTGAATTACAGCATCAAGGGGATCACCATCGGCAAGAAACAGGTCTATATTTCCTGCAGCAAGATCTGCAATGGCTTGATCAAAGGTTTCAAAAGATAAAATGGTATTGTCGGCGGCCAGATTTTTTTCCGCATAGGCTGCGTGAATAGTTGCGCCCTGAACACCAATTTTTTTCCCTTTCAGGGCTGAAAAATCAAATTTATCGCCTGCTGTGGCCGCGTATCGTGAAGGTTCAGCTGGATAATATTCATCACTGAAATTAATGGTCTTTTTGCGATCATCGGTAATTGACATTCCGGCCATGATCATATCGTAGTTGCCCGCAACAAGGTTGGGAATAATTGAATCCCATTCGTTTGTTATAAATTCGCAAGTCAAGCTGGCTTCTGTGCATAATGCATTGCCCAGATCAATTTCATAGCCTGCCAGTTTACCGTTGTCATCGATGTAATTATAAGGTGCATACGCTCCTTCCGTTCCGATACGAATGGTTTTAGACAGTACAGGTGTTGCAATAAGAGATACAGCCAGTGTAAGAGTTAAGAGTAGTGTTTTCATGATATTTCCTGTGCCTCGATTATAAGTTTCAAACGCGGGTGGTGAGGCTAATCCATTGCGTTGGATAAAAATTGTTGTAAACGGCTCGATTCCGGTGAGCTGAACATTTTAGCAGGATCACCCTGTTCTTCAATAAGCCCATCATGGAGGAAAAGAGCTTTGTTGGATACATCCCGTGCAAAACTCATCTCATGGGTAACCACAATCATAGTGGTTCCTTCCTCTGCGAGTTGTCGCATAACGGCCAGTACTTCGCCAACCAGTTCAGGATCGAGGGCGGAAGTAGGTTCGTCAAAGAGTATTGCTTCCGGTTCCATGGCCAAGGCGCGAGCAATTGCGGCACGTTGCTGCTGGCCTCCAGACATAAAAGCAGGATAGAGGTCAGCTTTATCCGCAATACCTACTTTATTTAAAAATGCCATGCCCACTTCATTGGCCTCCACACGTGACAGACCTTTTACACGTATGGGTGCTTCGGTAACATTTTGCAGGACTGTCATGTGTGACCACAGATTAAACTGTTGAAACACCATGGCAATGCGAGAGCGTAGATTTTGTACCTGCGCGGCATCACTGGCAACTCGCTTGCCTGTGCGGTTAGTTGTGAACTGAATTGCCTTCCCATCCAGTTCAATATCTCCCTGATCGGGAGTTTCAAGCAGGTTTATACAACGTAAAAATGTTGATTTTCCTGAGCCTGATGAGCCAATCAGAGAAATCACATCTCCTGAACTCGCTTTTAATGAGATACCATGCAGTACCTCAAGATCGCCAAAGCGTTTATGAATATTCTTAATATTGAGTATGGGAACGTCTGTCATCAGAACCAGTTGGCTAATTG
>JAOZQU010000393.1 GCA_029932055.1 Desulfocapsa sp. | reverse complement strand
GCGGATTTTCTCGCAATTTTGATGATCTGAAACGAAACGAAGGGCTGCTGATTGTTTCGTTGGCCTGGATCGTTACTGCGGCCATGGGAGCCATCCCCTATCTGTTTTACGGCCTCTCTCCACTCGATGCCTACTTTGAGGCAGTGTCCGGTATCACCACTACCGGTGCCACCATCCTCACCGACTTTTCACTCTATCCCAAAGATTTTTTTTTCTGGCGCAGCCTCAGCCAATGGCTGGGTGGAATGGGAATTATTGTGTTATTCGTGGCGATCCTGCCGCAGTTTGCCGTGGCCGGCAGGCAGATGTTTTTTGCTGAGGCACCAGGCCCCACAGAAGAGAAGATGACGCCACGCATTACCCAAACGGCCAAAGCACTGTGGCTGGTCTACACTCTGTTGACACTGTTGGAAGTAATCCTGCTGGTTCTTGCAGATATGCCTCTTTTTGATGCTGTCTGCAATGGACTCTCAACCATGGCAGCCGGTGGGTTCTCACCCCATCCACTCTCTATCATGGGCTATGAAAGTTCAAAGGTAACCTGGATTATCACCTGCTTTATGTTCCTCGCCGGCAGTAACTTCGCACTCCAGTATCGTGTTCTTTTGCAGCAAAAACCCCTGGCTTTGTTTAAAAGTGAGGAGTTTCGCTTTTATACTGCGATTATCCTGTTCTGTTCAGTAAGTCTCTGTATTGCTCTTCACGTATCCAAAGCAAGCGGTCCGCTTGACTCAATTCGCGATAGTCTCTTCCAGATTATTTCGATAATTACCACGGCCGGTTTTTCTTCGGCTGATTTCGCCCTGTGGAGTGTTGCCGCCCAGACCATTTTATTTATTGTCATGCTGGTGGGAGGCTGTGCTGGTTCTGCAGGTGGTGGCGTGAAGGTGGTACGGGTACTCTTTGGTTTCAAGTATCTTAAGCGTGAAATAACTCAAATCATTCATCCTCAGGCAATATTGTCAATAAAGATAGATCAGAAAAGTGTTCCCGATGACATCGGGAGGCAGATTCTCGGATTTCTTCTCTTTTATCTTTTTTTGATGGCATGCTCAACTCTAGTCGTCACTGTTATTGAGGGCGATGCCAGTATCGGCCTGATGGGCACTGTTGCCACCATCGGTAATATCGGTCCAGGCTATGGCGAAATCGGTCCCATGGGGAGTTTTGGCGGGCTGTCAGTTGTGACTAAGATTGTTTTTATCATCAATATGATTGTCGGCAGGCTGGAGCTGATTCCTTTTCTTGCCATGCTCCATCCTGATTTTTGGAGCTTTAAAAATAATATCTGAATGAGAGTGTTTTGAGTATAAAGAACAATAGAAAGAACAAAAGAACAATAGGGGACGTACCACGTTTTGTCAGCTTTGACTGTGGAAACGTGGTGCGTTCCCTATTATTGTGGAATACCCTTGTTGAATCCTTTCCGTCCTCAGTGATCGCAAAAAAGTTTGATTTTGTAAAACAGGATTATCTGGCCTTGGAACTGGCAACCTAACGCGAAATGCCGAACGTTGATTTTAAATAGATCCTTCACCATTATTTTATTTTTCCTGTTCTGTTGTTCTGTTTGATGGCTTTATACAAGTAAATAGTGTCATATTCCAGCAAATCAAGAAAGCAGCCTGAGCTTACCGATATCCCATGTCAAGCCAAAGCAGTTTTCTATGACGACCACGCTCTTGAATATTACGATCCAGGCCATTCACAGGAAGAAGGCAGGTTTATACTGTTGGGCATGAGTAGTGCTGTCAGAGTATTGGTGGTTTGCCACTGCTACCGTTCATAGGGTGGAATAATCAGAATTATCTCAGCACGGAAAGCAATCAGCAATGAGAGGCAAGCTTATGAGGAATGTTAAAAAATTACTCCTTCAAAAATTCAGCCAGTCCCGCACTGTCATAAAAGGCTTTTTCGAAAAACAGGCCAGCGCCCGGTGCAGTATGATGAGATGGTAAAATATCAGAAT
>JAOZQU010000178.1 GCA_029932055.1 Desulfocapsa sp. | reverse complement strand
TTGACCATTGCACCACCACCCGGACTTCTTGATATCAACTCCGGTGACAGTGTTAAGGGGAGATGATCCCCATGATATTTGACATACTGACTATTTTTCCGGATCTCCTTGATTCGCCGTTGAATGAATCAATTATTCGTCGAGCGCGTGAAGCTGATCAGGTCCAGATCGGGATCACCAATATCCGTGATTTCGCGACGGATAAACATTCCATGACCGATGATCGGCCTTTTGGAGGCGGTGAGGGAATGGTTATGAAACCCGAGCCACTGACAGCAGCTCTGGAATCGGTTAAGGCAAAAAATGGACCAGGGCGGGTTATCCTGCTGAGTCCTCAGGGTCGACAGTACAATCAGGCAATAGCCTTAGAGTTAAGCAGGCAGAAACATCTCATCCTGATCTGTGGTCGCTACGAAGGCGTTGACGAACGCTTTAGAGCAGAAAGTGTTGATGATGAAATATCCATCGGTGACTACATTCTCACCGGAGGAGAACTTGCCGCAATGGTCATTGTCGATTCTGTGACAAGATTGTTGCCGGGAGTTCTTGGTTGTTCAGACTCTGCAGAGAAAGACACCTTCAGCAGACAGTTACTGAAACATCCACAGTACACAAGGCCAAGAAAATTTGGTGAGTCTGAGATCCCTGAGATACTGCTTTCAGGAGATCACGCAAAGATTGAACAGTATCGCTTTCTGGAGTCTGTTCGCAGGACCATGAAACGGCGACCCGATCTATTGCTCAAAGAATTTGGTTCATTTAGTAAGGCTGAAGTTAAATTTCTTAAAAAACATCAGCTTTACAGCAGGATAAAAGAATTGCTGGAAGGACAATGAAGACAAGCCAGAGCGGGGTAGACATTGTTCTTGTTCATCACCCTGTCGTCAATAAAATTGGAGAGATAATTGGTTCAGCTGTGACCAATCTTGATATCCATGATATTGCAAGGGCCGGAAAAACATATGGTGTTGATAACTATTATATTGTAACGCCCTATGAGGATCAGCAAAAACTGGTCATTGAGATTCTTGAGCATTGGAAAAACGGGCACGGAGCAAGTTATAACCCCGCCCGCAAAGAAGCTCTGGAGCTGGTACAACTGGCTGACAGCCTGGAGAGTGTTATTGAACAGGTTGCTGAGAAACGCGGGAAAAAACCTTTACTGCTGACAACCAGTGCCAGGATTCAGGAAAAAACTTTAAGTTACAGTGAAGTTCGTGCTAAAATTAAAGAGAAAGAATCAATACTTCTTCTCTTTGGAACAGCCCACGGACTCGCCCCACAGGCAATGGAAATGGCTGAATTCAGCCTGCCGCCTGTTGGAGGAAATACAGAGTATAATCATCTTTCCGTACGTTCAGCAGTATCGATCATTCTTGATCGGCTCTTGAGTGCACGATAGAATATAATAAAAAAAATAAACATTCTGCTACATAAGTAGCATAACTGATAAACAACGGAAAATATCATGAGCACAATTATCGACAAAATTGAAATGGAGCAGATGCGCCAGGATCACCCTGACTTTCGTCCAGGTGACACTGTAAAAGTTTATATTCGTATCATTGAGGGAGCTAAAGAGCGTGTCCAGATTTTTCAGGGCGTGGTCATTAAAAGGAAAAAAGCTAACATGGGTGCTTCTTACTCAGTTCGTAAGATTTCCCACGGTGTCGGCGTTGAGAAGACTTTTGCCCTCCACAATCCACGTATTGAGAAAATAGAGGTTGTCAGCCGTGGCCGTGTTCGTCAGTCACGTCTCTATTACCTTCGTGACAGACGTGGTAAGGCAGCACGTATCCGCGAGCGCGGTCTTGTGCGCTAGAAAAACGATACAAAAAAAAATTTCAACAAAACAGAAGTCAGAAACTTTCCTGACGCTGTTTGATCCTCCGCAAGAGGATAATTTTTATCTCGAACGTAACCTGCAACAACAGGGCTATTCTGTTGTTGCAGGCCTCGACGAGGTAGGCAGAGGACCGCTGGCCGGTCCTGTTGTTGCTGCCGCAGTTATTCTTCCTCAGAAGTGCCAGCACACTCTTTTCCTTGATTCAAAAAAGCTCACCCCGAAAAAACGCCAGACGCTTTTTGATCATCTTTACGAGATTCCAGCCCACATCGGCATTGGTATTGTCTCCCATACAACCATAGATACAATCAATATCCTGCAGGCCTCACTCCTTGCCATGAAACGAGGAGTTATGGAATTAAATAAACAGGATTTTTCACCTGATTTTCTTCTTGTGGACGGAAAATTCCCCATTCCCATGACCACACCTCAACAACCACTGATTAAAGGTGAAACCCGTTCTGCCTCCATTGCTGCGGCATCTATTATTGCCAAAGTTACTCGTGACAAGATCATGAAAGATCTGCATAATAAGTATCCCCATTATAATTTTAGACAAAATAAAGGCTATCCCACCAAGGAACATCGCCAGGCAGTCAAAGATCATGGAATTTGCCCGTTTCATCGCCTGAGTTTTAAGGGAGTGAAAGAATTTGTCTGACACACGTATTACACTTGGTAAGCTTGGAGAAGATATTGCTACTGCCCATCTTAAAAAGAACGGCCTTCAAATTATTACGCGAAATTACAGGCAAAAATCCGGAGAAATTGATATCATTGCCCGAGATGGAGAATGGCTGGTCTTTATCGAAGTGAAAACCAGAAAGAGCCTTCGTTATGGCCAGCCATTTGAGGCAGTTACCCCAAAAAAACAGACCCAGATTGGTCGGGTTGCCCTTGATTATATGACGCGGAATAAGCTTCTTGATCAAGCTGTCCGTTTTGATGTTATTTCTATTATTGTAAATCGGGATGGGAAAGCTGATATCGAGCATCTTCCCAACTGTTTTGAGCCTGTAATTGGCTTTTATTAAATTCTGCCTGTAATCATCATGCTTCCACTTGCCATAACAATGGGTTGTCCGGCTGGGATCGGCCCGGAGATAATTCTCAAATATTTCACTCGTTCCCAGGATACTCTGCGATCACCAGCAATAATAGTTGGTGATAAAAATGTTCTGGAATTTTATGCAAATAAACTGAATATAAAGTGTTCCGTTGTCTCCTGGTTACCGGGCAGCCCGGTTCCTGGTGGCAAAGATGTGATTCCAGTTTTTGAATCCTCCGGATTAGCCGATACTTTTATTCAACCCGGTACTTTTTCAAAAGAAACTGCGATTGCCATGACTGATGCAATCATATCTGCAGTCAAAGGAATACAGGAAGCGCATTTTTCAGGCCTCTGCACCTGTCCGATTTCCAAAGAAGCACTTCAGAAAAGCGGGCATCATTATCCCGGACATACGGAGATGCTTGCAGCACTCACCTCCTCATCAAACCAGGTAATGATGTTAGCCGGTAAATCCCTCCGTGTAACCCTTGCAACTATCCATTGTGGAATTGCCGAGGTTCCCGGCTTACTCAATCAGGATTCTCTGCTTAAGCTCTACAGAACAACGCACCAGAGTCTGTTGGTTGATTTTAACATTCCTTCGCCAAGACTTGCTGTGGCCGCACTCAACCCCCACGCAGGTGAAAGTGGCATGTTTGGCAGAGAAGAGGAAGATATAATCATTCCTTCCATTGAAAAGGCCAAAAAAGAATCCATAGACTTGCATGGCCCATTCCCCCCTGATACAATCTTTCTGAAAGCTGCACAGGGTGAATTCGATGCTGTTATCTGCATGTATCATGATCAGGGACTCATCCCTTTTAAACTCCTCCATTTCAAGGATGGTGTTAATGTCACCCTTGGTCTGCCCATAGTCCGAACATCAGTTGATCATGGGACAGCTTATGATATTGCAGGTAAAGGTCTGGCCGACCCTGCAAGTCTTGCTGCAGCTGTAGAACTTGCGCAGACAATCATTGTTAATCGAAATACATCCAGGGACGTATGATGGCAGAGAACAAAAAAGGCTTACTGATTGTTTTTGAAGGGACAGATGGAACCGGAAAATCGACGCAACTCAAGCTTTTAGCAAGCGCTCTTCAGGATAAAGGATTGCCCGTGATATCCACTCGTGAGCCAACCGAAGGTAAATACGGCCAGGAAATCCGTGCTCTCTACTCCAATCGGAATAAGGTGAGTCTTGAAGAAGAGCTTGATCTGTTCATAGCGGACAGGAAAGAACATATTGATACGCTTCTGGCTCCAGCTCTGGCAAGTGGAAAAATAATTCTCTGCGATCGCTATTATCTTTCAACCATTGCTTATCAAGGTGCTGCCGGTCTTGACCCTGCCCATATTCTGGCCCGCAATGCTTTTGCTCCAACCCCGGCCCTTGCCCTGCTTTTTCATGCTCCTGTTCAAACAGGGGTAAAGCGTATCACTGAAAACCGGGGAGAGGCACTCAATGATTTTGAACATGAAGAGTATTTGCAAAAAGTAGCCCTCAATTTTGAACAGATGGACTTCCCCTGGATCAAAAGGGTTGATGCAGATCGGAGCATTGGCACCATCCATCAAGAAGTCCTGCAGCTGGTTCAAGCACTTTTGAGACGCAATGAAACAGAATAATTTTTCTCTTTTATCAGCTTTTTTTATATCCTTTTATCTGCTTTGCAGCGCTGGCTGCAGTGGTCTTTCCCCTGAAGATAGTTCATCTCTGGATAGTCGAATTCTTGACGAAGATGAAAATGAAGCATCAGTTGAGCAGACAGACAGTTCCTGCTCTTATTTCTATTTTCTCTGGGGTGTTCACGCAGAAAACAACCAACGTTTCAGTGAAGCTGAAGAAGCATTTGAAAAGGCCCTCATATGCGACCCGGATTCCAGTTATGTGTTACGCAGACTTCCCATTCTTCTCATCAGAATGGGAAAACCGTATGGTGCAGCAAAATGGTTACGTATTGCCATTGAAAAATATCCCCTGGATCTTCAGGACAGGCTGCTTCTGGCCCGCCTGTATATTCGTAATGGAGAAGTGCAAGATGCCATTGATCTCTATAAGGAAATAATTGAACTGAATCCAGATGACGAAACAGTTCTTTTACGGCTGGGGCTTCTTTACTCTCAACAAAATCGTTTCTCAGAAGCTGACAAAATGTTTAAGCGCACTCTTTCTTTGAATCAGGATTCACTTTTTGCTCATCTTTATCTGGCCCGGCTGGCCATCCAGACAGGTGATATGGAGCAGGCTCTAGACTGGTACAAAGAAGCATTAGAGATTAATTGGTCGGTGGATTTGGCCCTTGAGGTTGCTGAATTTTACGGTATCCAGAAAAATTATACTGAAGTAGAGTTTCAGTATCGTTCGATACTGAAACAACATCCGGAAGAGCAGCGGGCAGGACTGGGGCTTGTGCATACTCTGCTTCGGCAGGATAACGAAACAGAAGCCCTCCATGTATTAGAGGAGTTACGAAAAAATAGTGAGGATCCATATCAGGTAGATATCATCACAGCCAGACTTTATCTCCGTTCAAGAAAGTTTGATAAAGCTGCAGAAATACTGGTACCACTGACCTTGCAGGAAGACGCACCGGAGGCAGCTTATATGCTGGCTGTTATTCGGTATCAGCAAAAGGAGCATGATCAGGTCATAAAACTTTTGCAAACGATTGAACCGGAATCCAGTCGATTCGAGGATAGTATCTACCTGCAGGTAAGAATCTTCATGGAAGAACAGCAGGATGATAAAGCCATTGAACTGCTCAAGCGTATTCTTGCTGATGAAGAACTAGCCGGCCCAGGCTTTTACACTCTTCTGGCATCTCTTTACATGGAACAGAAACATATACAAAAAGGCTACGCAATTCTTGATGCTGCACTTGAGAAATACCCGGATAATGCGCAGATTTATTTTGAATACGGCCTTCTTCTTGAACAGGACAGTGCGCAACAGCAGGCAATAACACATATGGAGAAAGTTTTGGAACTTGAACCGGATCATGCTGAAGCATTGAACTACCTTGGCTATACATGGGCCGACAACAATGTAAATCTGGAAAAAGCATTGGAATACGTGCAAAAATCAATGCACTTAAAACCCGGCAACGGATATATTCAGGACAGTCTGGGATGGGTTTATTTCCGTATGGGAAAATTAGACCTCGCGATACAGGAGATTTTAGAAGCATTAAAACTGGAACCAGCAGATCCACATATTTATGAACATCTCGGCGATATTTATCGTGAGCAGGGGAATAGCAAGCAGGCTGGGCAGGCATACAAAAAAGCGAAAAAATTGTTCAAGGAACAGGCAGACAAAATTCGTATGCAGGAAAAGATCAATGAGTGCCGGTAAAATAACGACAGAATTCATTCGTTTTATTTTTTCTGCTGTCCTGTTGGTTCTGATATTCTCAGGTTGCGCAAAACAACGCTGGTCTGAGCCATTACAGGAAGAAGAAAATACAAAGGTCGTAGAAATAATAACTGCCATGCAGGAGGCCGACAAATTATGTCCAGGCAGCTTTGATGGTGACGCGCTGATTTTCTGGAAAAGTCCGTTAAATGATGCAGGGGTGAGCGGTTATCTGCAACTGCTTGCTCCGTCGTTTGTCAAATTTATAGTCAGTAACCCTTTGGGCCAGCCGGTTTATGCCTTTTCCAGTAACGGAACCACCTTCCAATCACTGAATACCAGGCAACGCCTGCATATCAGAGGAAATATCCGCACATTGGCTATTCGTAAAGAACTGCCATTGGTTCTTGCTCAAGGTGATTGGTTTGCCTACCTTAGCGGACGACTTCCTTCGCGCTCGTTAGAGGTGCTGGAAATATACCGTGACACATCAGGCAAAACAGTCTGGATCCTTCCTGCATCTTCAGAGTCTGCCAAAACACTGGATAAAATTTGGATTCATCTTGATACGGAAAAAAGAATAGTACTGGGATATCTGTTTCTTGATAGAAACGGCAAAACTCTTGCTGAAATATTTTATAATAATCGGGAGCACAGGATTGATTACTGTACTCCCAATGAAAAAATAATAGTTACAGAGCTTCCATGGGGATCGGAAATCAAAATAGAACTAAAAGATATTAGAACAGACACAGAGTATAGTGAAAGTGATTTTGTTCTTCCGGTTCCATCCGGGTATATCAGGCAGTTGCGACCATAGTCTCCTATGGGACATAGCCTTCAAGCTAGATGGAAAAACTTTAACCCAAGTGTTAACAATTAACGATTCTCAATTGATTATTAATTATTTAAAAAGAGTTTTATTGGCAATTTGCTGAAAAAAACAGGACAAATAATCAATAATCAATAATCAATTTTCAATTACTAACAATTAATGCTTAGGAGTTGGAAATGAATAAGTCATCGGAATTTGCGCCATGATTTAGGTCATATTTAGCCAATCTGATTGAACAAAACCGCAGGCGTAGCAG
>JAOZQU010000020.1:21420-24461 GCA_029932055.1 Desulfocapsa sp. | reverse complement strand
TCCTGGAATTCAGCAACAGAATTATAAAAAACCTGGGTACCAACTGAAAAGTGGAGAAGGATATTGTTGAGAGATTCAGGGATATAGGGAAAGAGCTTTTTCAAGTTGAATATTCTATCCTGAGCAAGCAGGGAAAGATCATTTGTATTGATCGTTTTCATGACCTTCTCTCCCATATCTGGATGGTTGATCACGTCACTAACCCTGAAATTCTGCTTTCCGAGGATAAAGAGCAGCACATTACCGAGGCCGAAGAGATCCATAGCATAAGGCCTTTCAGGAATATAAAAGTCATAATCAAAATCGATCCAGCGAAAAGTACCACTCTCACGCTCAACAAAGATATGATCTCGCCTGATATCGCCATGTTTCAATCCATTGTCATGGAGTAGTCGGATACCGGCAACCGAGGTGAGAAAACGAATCAGCATCTCTTTCAGATGTTCTGCCACATACTCCTCGTGGCTCGCCCCTAACTTTGCTATATGGGTATCCAGCCGTCTCCCATCAATAATATCAAGGATACGTACCAGGTTATCCGCTTCATCAAGAACTGAGTAGCCATGCATAAAGTATGGGTTGTCGGCCACCAGTTCCAGAACCCGAGCCTCTTTTTCAGGACTTCTGAAACAGGTAACTTTCAATTTACCGATTTTCAAATCATAAGTTTCGTGAAAAACCAGTTTAATTATGAATCGTTCATCGCTCATCAGATCTTGTACCCTTGGAACCCAAGGTTTGATCTGACTATCTATACCAAAACGCCCCTCCCGGGTGTGACCCACTATGATAAAATAACGGCCAGCCACATGGATGATGTCGCCATAGGTAATGGAGGTAAAATCACTGGTATCTGTAAAGATTCTGGGCCGCTGGCGAACACTCTTCATTACCCGGTGGCGTTTCAGTTTGGGTACAATTTCCTTTGGATACAGATTCCAATCAATGTTCATCGCTGCCAACTATCCAGGTTGTAAAGTTCACGCTGTGTTGCGCCAGAGCATTGGAAATGGAACCGAAAAGGAACTCTTCCGTTCGCGAAACTCCCCTTTTACCAACAACCACCGTACCAAAGTCGCCTTCACTTCTCACAGCAAGTAGCTCTTCACTTATGGTTTTGTCTTCGGTAAAACGATTGTCAGTGGATATCCGTTCTTTGCTTATTCCGGCCTCCGTAAGTATTATCATTGCCTGGCTGAAGACTCGTTCAGCCTTGGCATTCTGGTTCTCTTTATAAGCTGACAATGTTCCACCCTTTAGATAATAATCAGGAGGGGGTTCAGGATAGATATGGAGGAGGCAGATGCTCATCTCTTCCATACCACCTGCAACTTGAGCAACATAGCGTAGAGCATGCATGGATGTCTCTGTTTCATCCACTGCAATCAGCAATTTTTCCCTTACAGCCATTTGATTCACCTCAGAAGTATCATTTTCAAGCTACCCTTTCCCGTTAGTAATTATTTCCTCTCAAAAATTGGAGATTGCCCCAGGCTTCCATCGTTCCAGCAATTTTATAAGCTGAACCATAGTACATTGAGTGGGGGTGGAAATCCCCTTTTCTTCAGCGAAGCGGCAAAGGGCTCCATTTTGTGCGTCAATTTCTGTGGGTCGATCATTCAACAGATCCTGGAGCATGGAAGACAGGTTATTACTGCTCAGCTTGCAGGCATCAAAAAGCAACTCATAGAGGTCCGGATACACCAGATCAATAGCAGAGGCATCGGCAACCCTCTTTCCCTCATCCACGAGCGTTTTCATGAGTGTTACCGATTCCATTTTAGAAAGTAGATTGCCGTTGGAGATTCTGAGAATAGAAGAGACCGAATTAATAGCTGAATACACTATTACCTTGCACCAGAGTCTGCCGATAATTCGATGAACCATCTGATTCATCAGGCCACTTTCATTAAAGACCTCATGCACCTTTTCCAGTCTGGGACTAAAGTCACCATTGAGTTCTCCAAGGTAGGTCTTGCCTATGCCACCGTGACGAACTCGACTGTTTCCAAGGGCCGTGGCAGACATAAATGTGAATGCCGCGATTATATGTTTGGGAAGAATTAGTTTTTCGAGCACCTCAATATTTCCCAGCCCTGTCTGTAGTGTGAGAATGGGGGAAGATTCACCAATGAGATGGAGGATACTCTTGGCTGCGGTAAGGGTGGCATGGGATTTGACCGTGAGTAGAACAAGATCACAGTCAGATATGGTGGAAGGGTCTGAAACTGCCTGAACAGGAAACTCGTTTATAGTATCCGGATTGGATTCGCCTAATTCCATCAAACCAATGCCAGAATGATTAATTTCGTCAACTACTCTTTGATCCACATCAACAAGAATGACCTCGTGGTCGGCTTTGGCCAGGAATGCACCAAAGAGTCTCCCGATTGCACCGCTACCAACAATAACAATTTTCATGCCAACCTCCCTTAAGAAGAGAAAAAGTTGTCTTAAAGTATATGGAAGAACTAGCTTCCATTTATATTGTAATTAGTGAAGGAGAGAAAGTAAACAAAGAATATACCACGGTAAATCAACACTAACCTTTCACCTACCGAATGACCACAGGAGTTTTTTGTCATCTTCAAGTAATCGAATACGACACATATGTTAAACTGAATTGTCGTATCTTCTGGGTAACGTTTGCGAACATTTTTTTCCTTGACCAGTCAACAGTTCATCCCACTGTTACAGCGCTTTGTCCAGTTCTTCCGGTGTAGTACCCGGATACTCACATTTCATATAATCCCCTCTCATGGGGTATAAACTTTTTATTAGGGCAGCGACACATAAAACAGGCACGGGCTCGGGGCTAGACCCTGTGCCCCACCTGATATTGCTTTGTAGCCACGCAAACAAACGTGGGATGTCCCCGTTTTCCGCGTTTTCCCACCGTTTTCCCAGAAAAAACGAGAGTTCGTATTACCCTGAATTTCAGAAGTAAGGCACTGATTATTTTAACCCGAGCCCTAAGGTTTGAGGGGAAGAACTCGCCAGCCATCTGTTTCAGTGAACTCGCGGGCGGCAAAACACCAGAC
>JAOZQU010000020.1:0-21320 GCA_029932055.1 Desulfocapsa sp. | reverse complement strand
CCCTGCTCACGCAGGATTTTGTAATAACGATCAAGTGATTCTCCCCATTCATTGCTTTTGTCAGCCATGGGCACATACTCGGAATAGATCAATGCCTTAGGTGGAACCGGTACCAGCAAAAGTGTAATACCTTCTTTGGCCAGCGCCTGATGAAAGGCAATAATGGCTGGGGTTGGGTCTTTTGCATCAGCACGGGTAGCCCGACTTGCAGAATCTGCGTGTTCACCCCAAAAGGGGCCTGTATTTAAAAAACGCAATTCCTGTTCAAGAAACAGCCACCCCTCAGTCCCGGTTACAACCTGAGACGAATTTTGAGCCGATATTCCAGGTGCCCAAGCCAGAAGACTGATTACAAACAGCAACAGAAAGCACCCAGAACAACGCCATATTTTATTTATATTCATATCATTTCCCCCATTAATTCGTAACTGACCACTGAACTCACAACAACTCACCCCATACTGGTTCCTGAAGTTGCAGATCCAGGGAATCCAGTTCACTGCGATTCAGCCCGTCTTTTACCTGCACCACATCACTCCAGCTGTTCAGCATCAGTTCAATCTCATCACCTGGTCGTAACCGTGCCGCACGAGTCCAAACATTTTTTTTCATACTCTGCAAAAACACTACAGCCTGAGTAAAAGATTTCGGATTATCCACAGATGTGATGTCAACCAGATGAATTGATACTACGTGATCCCGGTAAGGAACACTACCCGGTCGCGGGACAGTGGAAATTGCCTGCACCACACCATGCACCAGCTTCTGCTCACCTGCTGCAAGAGAGAGAAAAGTTGAGGCTGCGGGTTGTTTAAGTTCAAGGGCCACTCTCTGCCAATCACCGAATGCCAATTCACGGCCGGCAAACTGATACACCACCACTTTTTTCCCAGCCAAGCGATCTCGCCCCCTTGCCAGTTCCCGAGCAAGAAGCTGACGGGTTGCAAAGGCCCCTTGATCATTTCTGACAATTCGATCAATGGGTTGTTGTAAAGCATGACTGAGATGCTCGACAAATCCACCCGATTCGCCCCAACCCATAGCCTCAAGAGAGTACATATTACTAAAACTATCTCCAAGTACAAGCAGCTCGGCAGCAGCACTTGCCCGCCATCTTGAACCATCTGCGTTAGTCACTCGCAGGGTGGTGACGGTTTCAGAGGGATAGGGGCTCAACATTGGCTGCAAATCAAGCATAGCCGCAATGTCGCCCTGATTGGTGACAGATATCGTTTCCGTTTTTTGAGAGGCCAAGCCGCTCCCACTCCAGGATAACTGCTGGTTTAACTCATCTGCTAAGCGACTGGCTACCCATTGCATTGCAGACGGTGTCCAATGGGTATCTGTACGAAGGAATGGGTCTTTTTTGTTTTGCTGTTTATACTCTCCCATCCACGTAGCCACATCTGCAATCCAGACGCCGGCTTCAGTGAGTTGATCGACAAAAAACTTATAGGAAGAATTGTGTACCATCTGGGTTCCGCTCAGGCGGGAAGTAAAATGTTCAGGCACAATCTCAGGTTTTACCGGAATAAGTACAACTAACAGCCTGATGCCTCTTGCCGCAAGCTGCTGATGAAAATCAATGAGAGCTGATACAGGATCTGGTTGGGGAGATTTTTCCCACTCAGCTATCGAAGAGGTTCTTTTCTGTAACTGCAGCGGCTGTAAAAAGCCGGGCCCTGACACGGAATCAACATCAGGGCGATAAAAAAGCCATGATTCTTTTCCGGGATAGACTTGTTCATTGCCAACCCCTGCAAACAATAACCCGCTTTGCGCCCATGGCCGCAGCCATGAGGCGACCGCACCTTGTTCTTCAATATCATCTTCGGTTTGTTGAATCCGTGCCAGTAACTTTCGGTTGGCAGTCACCCAGGCAGAAGGCTTAAATCTCTGTTGATGAAGTTCTTCGGCAATTTCCGGCAATTCACTAACTCCTTCAAGTGAGCGAAGGGATGAAACTGAAGTGTCGTTCCGGGGGCTGCTCCACTCCATAAAATGATCCACGATGAACACCCCAAAGAGCATGATCAAAAAAAATGCAACAAACACGGCGGCCGCTGCAGGACGGATTTTGGTAATTCCGACTTCATCATGGGCCTGCTGCACCCGGGATATTTTTTTGATTGATGCCTTGGCCATGGCTAAAAGATGAAATAGATAAATGGGTTATAGGCCTGCGCCGTGAGCAGCATGACTGAAAGCGCAAACAGAAGCAAACAGAGTACGAGTTTGACAGGTGTTAGAGTCCTTGTCCAATCCCAGGTCTGCGGCCCACCCCAGATCACCCCGGCAGCAACGATCATCATGGAGACATAAAACGGTTGATAGATGACTCCTGCAACCAGTAGTGCACCTGGCGATTGTTCGGCTGTTCCAATCATACAGCGCAGATATTGCATTGCATCCGCCAGGGTCGCAGCCCGAAAAAACACCCAGGTAATCAGGAGCAGCAGGAAGGTACAGGCAATTTGCAGTGCATGCGGCAGCCGACGATACATACTCATCTTACCCCACAGACGTTCTCCCATCAGAAAAAAACCATGGAGGCCACCCCATACAACAAAGTTCCATGAAGCTCCATGCCAGAGTCCTCCCAGTAACATAACCGTCATCAGGTTGGCATAGGTTCGCATGTCCCCTTTACGATTTCCCCCCAGGGGAATGTACAGATAATCACGTAACCAGGAAGACAGAGAAATATGCCACCGTTTCCAGAAGTCAGTTATTGAAACGGCACAATAGGGAGAATTGAAATTCTTCGGATACACAAACCCGAGCATCAAACCGATTCCAATGGCCATGTCCGAGTAGGCACTGAAATCAAAATAGATTTGAAAGGCATAAGCGATGATGCCGTACCAGGCATCAGACACTGTCAGTGCATCAGCGGAAAACGCCACATCGGCAATTTTACCGGCGGGATTGGCCAGCCAGACCTTTTTGGCCAGCCCGACACAGAGAAATGCCCCACCTCTGGCAAATTTAGTTATGGTATGGGTTCGCGTACGAAGCTGTTCAGCCACCTCTGCATATCGAATAATCGGACCGGCAACCAATTGGGGAAACATGGAAACATAACAGGCAAAACTGGTGATATTTTTTAAGGGGCGGGCATGGCCACGATATACATCAATGGTGTAGCTCATTGATTGAAAGGTGTAAAAACTGATTCCCAGAGGCAGGGTCACCTTAAGGGCAAAATCAAGTGTCCAGCTTCCCTGTCCCCATGCCGCCATCATTGCATCCCAGGAACCGGTTGCAAAATTAAAATATTTAAAAAAACCAAGCAGGGAGAGGTTGGTTACTATGGAAAGAACCAGGGCCGCGCGCTGCCTGCCGGATCGCGAACCACCAGGTTCAAGGAGAGGTTCAGTTCCTCCGGACCACGGAGAAATTCCGGCAATCACCAGGCCGCAGCAATAATCGACCACCGTTGAAAAAAGAAGCAAACAGACAAAGGCAGGGTTGGACCAGCCGTAGAAGGCATAGCTGACAAGGGCCAGCATCAGGTGTTTTCCTGCCCGCGGCGTGAGATAGTACGCCAGCAGTGCCACCGGCAGAAAATAAAATAAAAACAGGTAGGAGCTAAAAACCATGGGATCAACTATTCCCAGGAAACTCAGGAATCCAGGTCATAATACATAGTTAACAGGAGATTATCAGACTCCATGGACAGTCGCTCACCTTCAAGCTCGGGGCGATTGTCAAAGGCATCCAAGTGTAATTCATACACCTCGCCCACGGTTCGATCAGCTTCCGGCAAACTCTTTCCATTCAAAATGGCCCAATGTGCAATCAGAACAACTTTATCCTGGATGCTACCCTGTACCACTTCAACTATACGATATTCGTTTACTACCAGTCCTCGACGATAGGGCAGAATATCCTCAGGTGTGGGGATGGAAGAGGTTGACACCAATTCAGCCCTGACCACAAGGGGTTTGATGGCGTTGGTGGATTTCTGCATCTGGGTAAACAGCTGCTCTGTCTGTTTAATCTCCTGATCATCCAGTACTCCGCTATAGAGTGCTACCCGCTCCAGTAAGCCGTTCCAGCGGGATCTTTTTTGGGGTCGCGGATCACCCGTTGTCAGCGGCCAGACAATAATTTCCGAGCTTGCTCGTGGATACATCTTGGAATCGCTTGAATTGATCCTGAAAGTGACTTTAGCGGGCTCAATAGTCAAGAGAACATGGGATTTTCTCACCGGCAGCCGACCTAGTTGCATGATCTGGGCTGCTTGTCCCTTTCTTTTTTCTTCCAACACCAGGACACCCTGATCAACCCGGAGAATGGTTTGACCATCATTTTCAGCCCCCAATACCAGCAACAGGCCATCTGTTTGTTGCTGTTGTTCCGGCAGGGTTGTGACAAACTCCAGCGAAAGACCCTTTGCAATGGCATACTCTCGGGGATCAGGCTTCGGCAGGCGGCTGGCAACGTACCAACCTGATCCAAGGCGCATCTGATAATTTAAGGCAAAACGCGCCATGTCCCTGGCAACGAATTCGGCCTGATACAATTGTTCAGCAGGGCTGATCCATTTATTTTCAGCTGCAACATTTTCCCATGCGAACAGAAGATTCTCATTAACCACAGGCCAGTCTGAGTCCTTTGGAGGGGAGCTTACCTGATCAGAGGGATCTGCAGGCAGTACTTTTGCAGGTACAACCTGTTCATCACTTGCTAACCAGAGATCAGGATAAAAATCCGCCCGCTGATTCGTGCTTACCTGAAACCATGCCTCCACGTCGGTGTAGCTCTCATTAAATCGACCTATATAAATTTCAACACCACCACCGCCTCCACGAATGTTATTTCCACCCTGGCGAATTGTATAAGGTCCGGTCATGGCCATATAGCGGGGATGATTACTCCAGCGTGGATGGTAAACCTCATGGCCTTCAATACCCGGGGCATTTGCCAGGTAAATCCGGTTTCGTGTCCCTTGACGTGTGTCGACCATCTCAAGGTTTCGATGGGCACCATCAAAAAACCAGAAACGGTACGAATAATCCGGAGCAACCGCGGGCCAGCATCCCTTGCCCTGACGATAAGCCTCCTGACGATCAATATCAATCAAAGCACAAGCTGCTCCGGCAACTTCTGCCGAGAAGCGTCGGCCATCACCGGACACATGCACGGCCCCGCCAAAGGGCGCTTTGTTCCACACCAGTTCTTCAATTACTGGATTCTTCAACTGAACCCGATAGAGACGTTCAGAGCCTGGTCCAGGAGAATCTTGAATGGCTCCCCTGCCGACATATATCCATTCGATGCCATCGGCTGGGTCTCGCCAGACTGCAAGGGCTCTACCCCTGGTTAAATAGTGTCGATTCTCTCCTGACCAGTCAACAACCTGAACCTTGCGCTGATGAAAGTCGGAAAAAACAACCTGCTGACCTGAAGGGGTAATCAAGGGTCGAAAGAAATTACCAGGCCCGGCCAGGATGATCTGTTCCCCTTTCCCATCTTCAGAATCATACCCCATCAGTCTGAGATGTTCCCCCTGTGCAGAAACATCCTTATTGTCGAGAATATCCTGCACCCAGACCAAGCGGACAGGAGAGCCACCAGTGAACTCGTGCAGATTTAAAATTGTCTGCACCTGCTCTGCAGCTTGCTTATCGCGACAAGCGGACAATAAAAAAAATATACAGATGAACAGGAGAGCTATCGCCTTCTTATTGAGCAACATGTTGAGTAAAACAGGCGAAATAATTTTCATCGTGGATTGGGCTTGAAAAAAGTGATTAGTATTCGCTTCCGTGTCTGCCAGGTGGAGGGAGGTAATCAAGGGGGAGAACATAGGGGTAAGGCCAAAAACCGTCACCTTCGACGACTTTCTTTTAGCAAAAAAAATCCCGGAGTCAACCAAAGAGTACCTCACGTGACAACATACTATTATCACGAACGTTCAAGAGTAATAGGTACAAAACAGCATGTGGGAAGTCAAGAACATTCCAGATGTCCTTCTGAAACCATACAGAAACAGTCAGATGCAACGTGAATATTCAGTTTAGCACCTAATAATACGGGTGATAAACGGATAAGAAGGGAAAGCGTAGACTCCGAGAAAATAATCTGTAAGCCACTAAAAGCCAATTAAAGACCTGGCAGCCAGGTTCAAAAAAGAACCTGGAAGTATACCCATTCCAATTACACCAATGGTTGATAATGCCAACGCTGCAGTTAAGCCGGGAGAGTATTGTGCAACAAACTCCTCCTGCGGATCGTCCATATACATATAGCGAACCAGGCGCAGGTAAAAATAGGCGGAAATAGCGCTGAATATCACTGCGCAAATAACCGTATACGTATAGCCTGCTGCAAGAGCAGCTTTCAGCAGATAAAATTTCCCAATAAAACCTGCCGTTGGTGGAATTCCCGTCAGGGAAAACATAAAAATAAGCATGAGCAGCGCAGCCATTGGGTTGGACTTGGCAAGACCTTTGTAATCTTCCAGGGATTCTCTTCGATTACCTGCTGAACAGAGAAGAATAACGATGGCAAAGGCTCCCATATTCATAAATCCGTATATAAATAGATAGGTCATGGTGGCCGAATAGCCTTCACTGGTGCCTGCGAGAAGGCCAAGAAGTGCATACCCAGCGTGAGCAATGGACGAATAGGCAAGCATCCGTTTTATATTTGTCTGAGACAACGCCACAATGTTTCCAACACCCATTGAAAGGAGGGCAATAACGGCAATAATTGTTCCCCATTGCTCATGTAATTCCGGAAAACCCGTCATGAGAAATCGTCCAAAAACCGCAAAACCTGCAGCTTTTGGTGCAACAGACATAAAGGCAGTCATGGAGGTTGGTGCACCTTGATAAATATCAGGAGTCCAGAAATGAAATGGCGCAGCACCTACTTTGAAGCAGAAGCCGGAAAGAACCAATGCAAACCCGGTAAGTAGCGCAGGATTTTTCATAATTCCTGCTTCCGAACAATACTTAGCAATACCTGCAAGATCTGTAGTACCGGTCATTCCGTAGAGTAAAGAAATCCCAAAAAGCAGGATGGCAGAAGAAAAACCGCCCATGAGAAAATATTTAACTGCTGCCTCATTTGATCGGAAATCATCTTTTAACAATCCCACCAGACAGTAGACAGACAGCGCCATGAGTTCAAGCCCAAGATAGATAACGATGAGGTCTGCTGCAGAGGCCATGATCATCATTCCGACAACGGAAAAGGTCATGAGGCTGTAATATTCACCATGTCTGATTTTCTCTATGGTCAGGTATTGTCCGGACATAAGTGTGGTCATCAGCAGGCCGAGCAGGCAGATCACCTTGAAGAAGATAGAATAAGGATCAACGATAAACATGTTGCCAAAGGTACTGGCCGGCTTTTGATTAAAGAGAAGCGCAATCAGTCCTATACAGGCAAGCAAGGTGAGTTGAGAAAGAAGCTCTCTGTTACGAGGATAAAGAAGATCGACAATAATGAGAATAAGACCAATGCAGACCAGCAATATTTCCGGCATAATTGGACCAAGTGGGGGCATGGTAAATGGCATGTTCATAATGAGTCCTTCTGTGGCTTATCCTTTTAAAAATACATTCGAAAAAATGCAGCAGTTTACCAGCACCTGGGGAAAAGCAAGCCTGCAAAGATACGTTGCTTGCTCGTTCAGGAACTTCTTCATAGAAAGGAGGGGATCTATTTAAAAGTACCAAACGGTTGAAAATACAGTGCTGGTAAACTGTTACAGCTCAAGATTTACGGTACATGTGTATGGCTGGTGATGTGTTTTCATTAATGGCTGATTTGCGGTACATGCTGCACGCCATGGCCTGCAGCTTCAAGACTGTTTGTAACTGCAAGCTGAACTCCACTGGCAACACCTTCAGGATTACCGGTCACCTGTTCCAGCAAATGAGCCACTGACACATGCATAAAGTCAAGCATTGTATTGGGAAATAATCCAATCCAGAAAATGAGTATCACCATTGGCATAAAAGCGACAATCTCCCGCAACTCCAGTTCCTTAATCTTATTCCATTTTGAGTTGACAGGATTAAAGAAAATTCTCTGATAGAGCCACAGCATATACCAGGCACCAATGATTAAACCACTGGAAGCCACAAGAGCAACCCAGGGCCTTGTCATAAAACTGCCCAGCAGAATTAAAAATTCACCGATAAAACCATTGGTTCCGGGTAATCCCACCGAGGCCAGGGTAAAAAGTAAAAAGAATGAGGCAAAGACCGGCATATTTGTCGCTAGTCCACCATAATCACTGATTTTTCTGGTGTGGGTTCGCTCGTAAACCATACCGATGCCGAGGAATAATGCACCTGTGACCACTCCATGATTGATCATCTGCAGGATGCCACCCTCAACAGATTGAGTATTGAGAGCAAAAATACCGAGGGTAACAAAGCCCATATGACTGACCGAGCTATAGGCAATAAGTCGTTTCAGATCTGTCTGAGCCAGACAGATAACGCCTCCGTAAACAATACCGATGAGCGAGAGTACCAGCATCGGCATCATCATGGCAGTTGTGGCATCCGGGAGAATGGGCATGGAAAATCTGAGAAAACCATAGGCTCCCATTTTTATGAGAATTGCCGCCAGTACAACAGAGCCGGCCGCGGGTGCTTCAGTATGGGCATCCGGCAGCCAGGTGTGAACCGGCCACATGGGAACTTTGACGGCAAATGCGGCAAAAAAGCCCCAGAAGAGTATAAGCTGCAGACTTAACGGGAAATCCATAGCAGCGAGGGCCAGGATATCAAAAGTATTTCCACCTTTTATATAGAGAGTGATAATACCAACCAGCATCAGGAGGCTGCCCACCAGAGTGAAGAGAAAAAATTTGGTTGCGGCATAGATACGGTTCGGTCCACCCCAGACCCCGATAAGAAGAAACATGGGGATAAGCATTGCTTCCCAGAAGATATAAAAGAGGAAGAAATCAAGGGCACAGAAAACACCGATCATTGCGCCTTCAAGAAGCAGCAGAGCAATGAAAAATTCTTTCACCTTTGTCTGGATAGAATTCCAGGATACCAGCACACAGAGTATGGTAACCAGAGCGGAAAGCATGACAAAGAGAATGGAAATACCATCAAGACCCAAATAATATTCGATATTAAACAGGCTTATCCAGCTATGTCTTTCCACAAACTGCATATGGTGTGTTGTTTTATCAAAACCAAACCAGAGCGGTAGAGTAAACACGAATTCAAGCAGACTGATAATAAGAGCCAGGACCTTGACGTTTTTCTCATTTTCCCTGCTCACGCCAAGCAGACAAAGTCCACCAAGAACCGGTAAAAAGATTAATAAACTAAGAATTGAAAATGACATATCAGGCCCCCACGTACATCCAGATAATTATAAACACAACACCACCACACATATACGCGAGGTAATGAGATACCAGTCCGTCCTGAACCTTTCTCATGCTCCCACTGACCCGTCCAACAATTCTGGGTATCCCATTGACAATGTTCTCAATTATAGCGATATCAATGAGTTTCAAAATAATATGACGACTGAATCCGATCACAGGTTTAACGATTGAGAATCCATAGATCTCATCAACAAAATATTTATTGAGTGAGAGTTTGTAGAGTAGCGGAACCCTGTCTCGAATTGTTTGCGGCATTTCAGGTTTTTTCATGTACATCTTCCAGGCCAGAAAAATCCCAAAGGCTCCAGCACTAACGGAAATAATCATCAAAATAAGTTCTGTTGCATGGGATGGATGAGCATGGGGATGGCCAAGCACCGGTTCCAGGAAATGTCCCCAGTTTGCGTTTCCACCAATAACTGCAGGGATACCGAAGTTACCGGCTGCCACAGCACCAACAGCCAGCAGAATCAAAGGAACAGTTACAACACGTGGCGATTCCTTAAGATGATCCTTTTGCTCTTGAGTACCTCTGAACTGACCGTGAAAAATGAGGAAGAAGAGACGGAATGAATAAAAAGCGGTCATTCCAGCAACGAGTGTTCCAATGAACCAGGCAAATTTTCCAGCTCCAACATTGGAGACAAAGGCCATGGCCAGAATCTCGTCTTTGGAGAAAAATCCGGCAAACCCGGGAACCCCGGAAATCGAAAGAGAGGCCAGTAAAAATGTCCAGTAGGTGATGGGCATATACTTTTTCAAACCACCCATATACTTCACATCCTGTTCATGATGCATACCAAGGATAATAGAACCACAGCCCAGGAAAAGAAGGGCCTTAAAATAGGCATGGGTGAAAAGATGAAAAACTCCTGCACTGTAGGCCCCTACCCCGCAGGCTATAAACATATATGCAAGTTGTGAAATCGTGGAATAGGCAACCACCCGTTTGATATCCGTCTGGGTCAGGGCAATGGTGGCTGCAAACAGACAGGTGAGACTTCCAACAATGGTGATGACATTCAAAGCTGTCATGGACAGTGAAAAGATAGGATTGCAGCGGGCCACTAAAAAAACACCTGCAGTAACCATGGTTGCGGCATGGATGAGAGCACTGACTGGTGTCGGCCCTTCCATGGCGTCGGGCAGCCAGACATGCAGCGGAAGTTGAGCTGATTTACCAATAGCTCCGCAAAACAGGAGGAGTGCAATGGCTGTGGGAAGGTTTACAGTAATTCCCAGCATGGTAAATGTCTGATTTGCTATCTGATCAACATGGGCGAAGATTGGTTCATAGTGAAGAGTGCCAAATGCTGCGTAAATGAGAAAAAGCCCAAGGATAAAACCAAAATCACCAATACGGTTGACGATAAAGGCTTTTTTCCCGGCATCTGCTGCAGAAACCTTTTCGTAATAAAAACCGATCAACAGATAGGAAGAAAGACCCACCGCTTCCCAGCCAAAAAAGAGCTGCAGGAAGTTGTTGCCAAGTACCAGCATGAGCATGGAAAAGGTAAAAAGACTTAAAAAGGCAAAGAAGCGATAGTAGCCGTCTTCCCCTTTCATGTAGCCCACAGAATAGATATGAACCAGAGCGCTGATGGATGTCACCACAATAAGCATCACCGATGTCAGCTCATCGAGCAGAAAACCTACTGACACACTCATGGTGCCTGAGCTGATCCAGGTGTACAGATCCTGATTTACATGATGACCGCTCTTGACCTGTAAAAAGGCATAGAAAGCACCACAAAAGGATATAACAACCGAAATAATCGGTAGCCAATGACTTTGTACACCCAGACGTTTGCCAAAAAGAAAGGTAAAAACAAACGAAAAAAGTGGCAAAAAAGGAATGATAAGTAAATAAGTTGGCATAACTATCCCTTCAGCTCCTTGATATGATCAACATAAACAGTTTTCTTGTTGCGAAAGAGCACAATCACAAGTCCCAGACCAATGGCGGCTTCAGCCGCGGCAACGGTAATGATAAAAAGAGTAAAGGTGTGACCGCGGAGACATTCAAGATAATGGCTCATGGCTATCAGATTGAGGTTTACAGCGTTCAGCATCAACTCAATGGACAAAAACATGATGATGATGTTGCGCCTGACCAGAAAGCCATAGGTTCCAATGGAAAAAAGGATGGCTGCTAAGATCATATACCATGACAATGGAATCATTTTTTCACCTCACAGGCATCTGTTCCGGAGTTGTCCACATCTTCCGAATTTTTGCGGGCAAGCACCAGTCCGCCGATCACGGCAATGAGCAGAATAAGGCCTGCAACCTCAAAGGGCAGGATATAGGTTGAATAGAGTTCAAAACCCATGGCCTTGGTGTGGGTGAGTTGTTCGATTCTCTCAACCGGGTATTCTCCTTTTGCTCCCAGCTTAAAAGACGGGATAACAGCAAGAAGACAGACACCTAAACCAATACTGGCAAATGTGCCAAAACGACGACTTGCAATGAATCGCTCAATCGTCAGCTCCTGCCTGAGATTGACCAGAAAGATAACAAAAAGATAGAGCACCAGGATGGCACCTGCGTAGACAATAATTTGTATGGCGGCAAGGAATTCCGCATTTAACAGCAGATACAGTCCGGCCATATGAAAAAAGAGTACCAGTACGGACAGCACACTATAGACAGGATTTTTAAACCTTACTGCCAACAACCCGGTACCGATAATCACTACAGCGCAGTAGAGAAACAAGATCTGATTAAACATTGCTTTCCTCCGCATGCGTAGACCCATCACTCTCTTGTGTCTGCCTGACTTTGGTACCGACAAACTGGCCTTTAATGGTCCAGTCGTCAGGGACATTCATCCTCTGTGAGGCAGGCAGCAATGAGGCCGGTATTCCCCTGGGACGCCAGAATGGATTAACATAGGTTTCGTCATATCCTGTCTGAGCAATAAAATTGTCCCAATTTTCAAGGAGAGCGCCTTTGTCATAATGAATTGCAGCCCGGTCATAGTTTGCGTATTCAAAGACTTCGGTCATGGTAACGGCACCCACGGGACAGACTTCAACGCAATAGCCGCAAAAAACACATCGGAGAACATCAATTGCATATTGATCAACAAATCTCTTTCCTCTTTCATCATCATGGTATCGTATTTGAATACAGCGCGACGGACAAACAGTAGCGCAACGCATACAGCCGATACACTTTGAATCATTGGTCACAGGATCCCGAACCAGAGCATGTTGCCCCCTGAACCCCGGATACATTGGCGGCTTTTCATCCGGATATTGCCGGGTGACAGGCGGCGAAAACATCTTACGCAGGGTCAAGGCCATTCCCTGCAGGATTTCAACCTGGAAAATGGTCTCCAGCAGATTTCTTTTTGGTTTATATTGAACTTTCATATTTAGCACCGGTAAACGGTAAGTGAGGCCGGCATAAGTGCCTTGTTGCTATTTGCTAATTTTTGCACTTATTCAACGTTTATATTTTCTTGTTTTTTTATCACAGGTTTTATGGAGTAAGGCACTAAATTTCCATTCGATCAATGAACAAGAATCTTGAATAAGCCGGTCAAAAAAATGTTGAGCAGGGCCAGAGGAATAAGAAGCTTCCAGCCGAGTGCCATCAGTTGGTCATAACGATATCTGGGCAAGGTGGCGCGGATCCAGATAAACAGAAACAGGAAACCGTAAACCTTGAGGATAAACCAGAATGGTGGAAAAAACGGAATTGCAAATGGACCATTCCAGCCCCCCAGAAAACAGACAGTGCCAATGGAGGCCATCACCATCATACCTATATACTCAGCCATAAAAAACATGGCGTAACGCATACCCGAATATTCAGTGATATAGCCTGACACCAATTCAGTTTCCGCTTCCGGCAGATCAAAAGGAACCCGGTTTGTTTCTGCCAGCATGGCTATAAAAAAGACAAAAAAACCGATGATCTGCGGAAAAAGATATATAGAAAAGATAGACGTTCCCTGGGCTGTCACAATTTCAGTTAAATTTAATGAACCGGAAAGCATCATGACCCCGACAAGACTGAGTCCCATGGGAATTTCATAGCTGATTACCTGTGCCATAGAACGTAATCCACCCAAAAAAGTATATTTTGAGTTTGAGGCCCAGCCGGCCAGGATAATTCCGTAACTGGCAAGCGAACTCATGGCAAAAATAAAGAGAAGGCCTATGTTAATGTCCGCCAGAGCCCATCCTTCTGCAAAGGGCAACACAGCAAGCGAGGCAAGCATTGCAACCAGACAGATAACCGGAGCCGCAAGAAAAAGTGGTTTATCCGCCTGTTCCGGGATGATATCCTCTTTAAAAAAACTCTTTATCCCGTCAGCAATGGGTTGCAGCAGTCCATGCCAACCAACACGCATAGGCCCCATCCTCACCTGCATATGGCCAATGATTTTCCTTTCAAAATACGTAGTATAGGCGACATGAAGCAGAACAACCGCCAGGAGAACCGCGATTTGAAGTATGATTATTAAAATTTGCATAGTTTCACTTTTCTAAGAAAACATTCATGGTTTCCAGCCTTATGATTTATCTATCGTAATCATACGGTTAATATCAAATGAGTCCACGTAACATGACGCTGTAAATGTTTGGATAGTGCCCCCTTTTCGCTCTAGCCGGCTTGAGAACTATATTGAGTCATATGTGAATAAGCCGGATTGGGCGAAAATGGGGTGCTAGCCGAACATTTACTACCTGTCACTTTCTCCTAGCACCACATCAAGTGTTCCAATAATGGCAATGAGGTCGGCAACCATCACTCCTTTTCCCATGGTAGCCAGTGCACCGATATGAATAAAAGACGGGGAACGGATATGCATACGATATGGCCTGCCCATGCCATCACTGATAAAATAGAAACCAAGCTCACCCTTGGGAACCTCGGTGGCTACATAGATATCACCTTCCATATACACATCACGATCATCAATCAATTTGATGAGACCATTACGCGCTGAGGTGTCGACTTCCACCTTCCTGCCCGGCTTTACGGGCATAACCAGATCAGGTGCATCATCACCGACAATGGGCCCGGGAGGCATCTTTTCGATACACTGCCTGAGGATGTAATTTGACTGCCCCATTTCCTCCATGCGGCAGCGATACCTGGCGTAGGTGTCACCTGTCTCACCCAATGGAATTTCAAAATCCATTTTGTCATATGCAGCATAGGGCATATGTTTTCGGACATCATAATCAACGCCGGATCCTCGAAGCGATGCACCTGTCAAACAGAGATCCACCGCCTTTTCCCCGGAGATCTGCCCTACTCCAATGGTTCGTTTCAGCCAGATACGGTTTGTATCTATCAGTGTTTCATACTCTTCAATGCAGGCTGGAAAGGCATCAACAAAACGTTCCAGCTTCATCATGATTTCATGGGTTACATCCTGACGTACCCCGCCAAGTCGTGTATAGGTTGTTGTCAGCCTGGCACCGCATAATTCTGCAAAAAGTTCCAGCAGGACTTCACGCTCTCGGAAACAGTAGAGAAAAACCGTCATAGCCCCAATATCAAGGGCATGGGTGGCAAGCCAGAGAAGATGACCGGTGAGTCTGGACATTTCACAGACCATGACCCGAAGAAACTTTGCTCTTTCAGGTACCTCAATGGCGAGCAGTTGTTCAACCGCCTCGCAGTAGCCCACATTGTTGGCCATGGCCGCGATGTAATCCAGACGATCCGTAAGCACCAGATTCTGGGCATAGGTTCGGTGTTCCGCGAGTTTTTCAAAGCCCCGATGCAGATAACCAACCTGGGGATCACAATCCAGAATCGTTTCACCATCAAGTTCAAGGTCTACCCGTAAAACACCATGGGTCGCAGGATGCTGAGGCCCTAGCTTTAAACGATATCTGTCTTCGTCACCCTGTGAAACAGGTACATCAAGTGTTGTTGTTTCATTCATCAGAGCTTGTCCCCTGTGCAGTTGAAGCGTTATGAAAATCAAACTGCTGCAACTGAACTGCCTTTTTCTTTAACTCTTCCAATCCTCTCCATTCGGTATCCCCTCGCAACTTATATTCTTTGCGTAAAGGATGCCCCTCCCAGTCTTCAGGAGTTAAAATTCTTTTGAGATTTGGATGGTTGTTAAACACAATGCCAAGCAGATCATAGGTTTCACGTTCAAGCCAGTTTGCACCTGTCCATAAAGATGTGATTGAATCAATTGTTTGATCCGACTCAGGTATCTGGGCTTTTAATCGAAGTGAGGTACGGTTCTCAATGGAGTACAGCTGGTAAACGACTTCAAAACGCTCCATATACGCCGACGCCGCTTTCCTCTTTTTATTATCAACTCCACAAAGACAACTGAGATGATTCATTTTCTGATCTTTTTTAAGAAATGAAATGATCTTAACTATCACATCTCGATCAACAAGTACGGTCACCTGCCCTCTGTGCTCATCAATTCCAAGTATGGAAGTCTGGAATTTTTCCTGTAACTGTTCTGCTATGCGAATTGGCTCCATCGCCCCTGCTCCTGCATAATTTTTTCCTGCAATTTTATTAATCCTTCCAGCAAGGCTTCAGGCCTTGGCGGACACCCGGGAATATAGACGTCAACCGGAAGAAACTCATCAGCGCCCTGAACAACAGCATAGGTGTCAAAAACTCCACCGGTGCAGGCACAAGACCCCATGGCTATGACATAGCGAGGCTCCGGCATCTGGTCGTATACCCGCCTGATAACAGGTGCCATTTTTTTAGTGATAGTACCGGCCAGGATAAGACAGTCTGCCTGACGGGGGCTGGCACGGAAAATAATACCAAACCGATCAAGGTCGTTGGTCGCAGCTCCTGCCACCATCATCTCTATGGCACAGCAGGCCAGGCCAAAAGTGGCGGGCCAGATGGAACCGGCACGCCCCCAGTTAATAATCTTATTCAGAGGTGCTACAATGGCACTGGCGCCGGGAATAAAACTGATCCCTTCCTCAATTTGAACAAGGTCATTGTTTATTTTTCCCACTGAAATGCCCCCTTTTTCCAACCGTAGACATAGCCGACAAGAAGAAGAGCTATGAAAATGAACATCTCAATAAGAGCAAACAGCCCCAACTTGTCGTACACCAATGCCCATGAGTACAAATAGATTGCCTCAACATCGAACACGATAAAGAGAATGGCAATCAGGTAAAATTTGACCGGGAAACGCATACGCGGTTCTTCGGTAGGCGGGTTACCGGACTCATAGGCGACCAGCTTTTCAAAATATGGTCGATTCATACGAAAGAAACGACCAATCCAGAGCGTCACTGCTCCAAAAGCGATACCAAGCACGATAAAAAGAAGAATCGCCAGATATTCCGAAGGGAGGTAAGAACCAGACATTTTTTTCCTTATCCTTTATGACCCAGAATGCGTTCTGCAAAGTCCTGGCGTTTCTTGTCCGAAGCCTGCTCCGGACTGCCAAAGCTGAGACAACCTGTGGTACATTTAGACACACAGGCCGGTTCCAGACCTTCATCAATCCTGTCCATGCATAAATCGCATTTACCAACTTTTCCGGTATCTCCATCCCACTGGGGAACGCCCCAGGGACATGCGGTCATACATGCCTTGCAACCAACACAAAGGGCTTGATCAACAAAGACAATGCCGTCCTTTGCTCTTCGCTGCATGGCAGCAGTGGGACAGGCATCCACGCACCACGGTTTTTCACAATGAAAACAGGCCATGTAAACAAAATCCAGAACCGGCAGGTTGTTTTTCATTGTCGGGCCAACTTCAATTATTTTGCAGTAGAAGGCACCTTCAGCTGAATTGTTTTTGGTTTTGCAATGGACTTCGCAGGCTTTGCAGCCGATACACTGTCCCAGATCCTGGGTTACGTAATATTTACTCATCTTTTATCTCCCCTGAGCGGCCGGTTTAACGGTCACAAAACATTCATTCAAAGTCAGGCCGCCGCCTGCTGGATCCCAATCGGTAAGTTTACCTTTCATAAAATCCTGATCAGCAAGTCCTTTGCCAAAGGCCCTGGCCTGAGCAGGGACATTTACACCAAATCCGTGGAGCATAAAGACTGCTTCAGGATGGATGAAATCCGTGACCTTGGCCTCTATGGTTCCACGTGCACCACCGCCTGTTATTTCGACCATATCACCGTTGCTGACACCCAGTTTTTTTGCCTCATCTGTGTTGATCCACAGGTCATTGGTACCTAAAAGCTCATGGAGAACCGGGTTATTGTTGGATTGTCCGTGGGTCTGATACCCTTTACGGCCAAAAAGGAGGCGAAAGCTTCCTTCAGGTGGAGATTTCGGACTTTCATACGATTTGAATGATGAAATGCCATTCCCTTCCCATTTTTTACTAAAAAATTCTATTTTACCTGACTCGGTAGGAAATTTAATATTTTTGCGATCACAACCGATGGCATCATCACAGAGCTTAACAAAACCTTTTTCATTAAAATCTTCGATCTTGACGTCAGTGTCCTGGAGTTGATATTTCCAGATATCTTCTATGGTTTTATAGGGTAAGTATTCACCTTTGCCCAGTCGCTTTGCCAGCTCAACATATATTTCCCAGCCCGGTTTTGAATCATAGAACGGCTCAACACATTTTCGTCTCATGCTAAACCCGGGCTTCGGGCCTTTGTCAGTACGCATGATAGAATCCCGTTCAAAAAAGGTGGATTCGGGCAGGATGATATCTGAAAACCAGGCTGTTTCACTGAAATTCACATCAACTGTCACCAGAAGATCAAGCTTGTTCAGAATCCGCTTCTGTTCTTCCGGATCAGGCATGGCGATGAGAGGATTATGCCTGTGAGCGATATAAGCTTTCACGGGATAAGGTTTTCCAGTGTCAATACTCTGGTAAGCAACCTGCAGCATACCTGCCCCGGAATCAAAGTGACTGTACAGATTATCACAACAATCACATCTTTCCTCATCAACAGCAGGGATATCAGCGCCCAGGCCTTTCAACCCCTTGGCACCGGCATCCCCAGGAGTTTTGGGGAAAATCAGACCACCTTCCACTTCGACATTACCCATAAGTCCATTAAGAATATTCAACAGACGACTGGCGTAAAAAGTGTCGCCATAGCGTGACAGATGCCAACCAATATGAAAAATGACCTGTGGCCGGTCATTGTTGACCTCATGACAGAAAGCTTTAATCTCCTCAGCAGCAATAGAGGTTTCAGTCTCAGCCCACTCGGGTGTATAAGGTTGAAGGAAAGTTTTCAGCTCAGAAAAGCCCTCTACCCATTGTGAAACAAAATCCTGGTCGTAGAGTTTTTCATTAACAATATAGTTCGTGATGCCGAGCAAAAGGGCATAGTCAGTACCCGGTTTGATACGCCAGTACCGTGTTGCCTTGGCAGCAGTGTTGGTTACTCGTGGATCCACATAAGTAACATGAGCGCCATTCCAGACACCCTGCATAAAACTTTTTACTTCCTTGACCTTGAATGATTCAGTTATATTACGGCCAAACAAAATTATATGTTTTGCATTCTTAAAATCATAACTAAATCCTGTCCGTCCCATATTTAAAACTGATCGACAGGCATGATTTGCATTACGACCACAGGTACAGTCATGATTAATATAGTTGGGTGAACCAATGGCTTTTATAAAGGCCTTGTGCAGATCAGCAAAGGGACCGCCACGATCAGTGAGCATTACGGATTTTGCTCCGTATTCGTCAATTACAGCCTTAAGCTTATTGGTGATGTAATCATACGCTTCATCCCAGGACACATTTTTCCACTTACCGCTACCCCGTGCTCCGTCGCGAATCATAGGGGACTGAGGACGCTGGTCGTCGTACTGAAAAGGAATGGAGGCACCGGCTTTAGCGCAGATGGAAGTACCCATACCTGTATCGTGGCTATTTCCTTCAATCCATGTGACTTTGCCATTCTCCACCTCAACTCTAATGGGGCAACGTACAGCACACATGCCACAGATGGAGTACACAGATTTTTTCATTGAAACTACCTCCGGTTTTCTATTTGGTTGTTTCGACCTGACAGGACGATTTATCTTTTGTATGCAGCGCTGTTAATCTCATGTTATGCGTTCGTGCTGAACACTGGGATCACAGTTTGTTATTATGGCATCAACCACGTCAGTTGCTCGCCATCAAAAAAACACAAATATTCAGGAAATGTTTTTTGTGTTAAGATTTGATTAGGGAATAGATAATTTATTCCGGAACACTAGTAAAATTTATAATACCAATGTTTAGCATTAAAAATATAAATACCAGCGAAACAGAGAGAATCAGACATGCCGGTAACAATACGTCAACTTGAAATTTTCAATGCAGTTGTGGGATGTGGTCAAGTAACAAAAGCAGCTGAGGCCCTCTTTATTACCCAATCTGCAGTCAGTCTTGCATTAAATGAAATGGAAAATCAACTTGGGGGATCCCTGTTCGACAGATCCGGCAGACGGCTTGAACTCAACGACAGGGGACGATACTTCCTTCCTGTCAGTCGAGACATCCTCGACAGGCTGGAAGACCTGGATAACCTGATGAATCAGAAAGATGGTAAATTTGCCGGATCCCTGAACCTGGTCGCCAGTTCCACCATCGGCAACTATGTCCTTCCTTTCCTGATCACAGCCTTTAAAGACATCCACCCCAACGTTCATTTCAACATGCTGGTTTACAATACAAAAACAGCAGAAGAACTTATCATTAACCGTGAGGTTGATATAGGTTTTGTTGAAGGGGAAGTAAACAATGAACAAATTCGTGCCACAACATGGTTTAAAGACGAACTTGTCCTCATTCGTCGCCCCTCAGAAAATAAAGAATCAAAACTCACATGTGATGTCAGGGCTGATCTCACCAAATATAAATGGGTCATGCGTGAGGCCGGATCAGGGACTGCCCAGATATTCAAAAAGAAACTTGGCAGATACGTAACAGATCTGAATGTAGTGATGGAACTAGGTCACACCGAAGCCATAAAAAAAGCCGTAGAAGCTGGTGCCGGGATCGGCTGCCTGTCTAATATGGCAGTATGTCGGGCACTTAGCCGCGGCAGCCTGCAGCGGATCAATATAAAAGGAGTGGACATGACTCGACAACTATATGTTATTCAACATAAAAACAAAGCAAAAACCCGGTTGATTGAAGAATTTTTAGACTTTTGTTTTCTCTTAAGCCAATGCAAAGCAGGACAGTCCTGCCTCTCTTCATCGGAAAGTTTACAAAAACTGGTGCTTGAATTTATCGATGGTCCTTAATAATGGTGGAAAGTATCCACGACCCAACTTCGTCAACCCTGTTTTGATACTGTCACTGATCTGACGAAACCTTGCTGCCAATGACAAAGGCTGCACTGATCAAAAAAAGATTTTTAACAATGTACTGCCCCTCAAGACTGAGCCCAAAAGGGATTGAGTGAAAACAGACATCCGGGAGAACTATCAACGGAAGAAAAGTACCGGGAAGCTCGATAAGCAGCAGCAAAAGAGCCACACGAAGCAAAGGCCTGTAAAGCAAGCCAATGCCTATGGCTACCTCCCAGCATCCGAGAACACTGAGAACAATATCAGGCGGAAAAAAATAGACGGTTCGTTTGATCAATTCCTCTTCAGGACTCATCCCAAAAGGTTTTAGCAGTCCAAACCAGATAAAGATTAAAGCTAAAGAAATCTTCATCAGAGACTGGCAATGCTTATCCATCCAGAATGTGATTCGGCCATCTATCGTAGTAATCAAAGTTGTCATAGTTACTCCAATTTATAGTGCTAACCATTTCATTGATGGGATAAAATGATGCTTTCAATTAACCTTTCTTACAGTTACCGGATGTACTACAATAAGTAAAATTCATAATAATAATATTTACGTTGAGATTTACTAATACATTCACATAAAAATGAGTTCCCTTGCCTATAATTAAAGGGTGTTGAAAAGTATTTCAGGATTTCCAAAATCAAAAATTTTTAATTGCATA
>JAOZQU010000177.1 GCA_029932055.1 Desulfocapsa sp. | reverse complement strand
TTTTCTTTATAAGAAAGCCCCAATCAGATTATTCTGATTGGGGCTTTTTTTTTGTTCAATTGATGAAGAGAAATATGAAGTATCCGTTATGATGTATTCGGTTTGAGGTTTGAGGTTAAAAAAACCAGGTCTTTAATCTTTTCCGCAAACCGAAAACCCCAAACCGCAAACCGATCCTCACCCCTATTTCAACAATGATTTAAGAATTTTACACTTTCTGCAGACATCCATTTTTTCCCGCACATCAATATTTCTTGTGCATTCGCATTTTGTTCCACAGACAAACCAGCACATGTCACCACATTGAAATTCCCATGCCGGGCATTCCTTCTTCATGTCACAGGATTTTCTTTCCCAGCATGGTATCGTCGTCTTTTTACTGGCCTTATTCTTTTTCTGATAAATGAGAAACCACAGCTGTCGTTCAATATGAAGAGGAATTTTTCGCCAGCCCTGTTCATAACTATGGATTGCTTTTAACGAAACTCCCAGCAATTCAGCCATTTGTTTCTGCGTTCTGTTTAACTTTTTTCTAATTGTTACAAAGGCTTCTTTTTCCACAGCAATACCTGATACCTTTTTTTAAATTAACCTGTCAACTTCAACATTACCAATATAACACATTGAAGTACTCAGGATACCAGATAAGCCTGTTTTTTTCAGTAATAATTCTATTTAATGCTCTTCTTAATATTTTTTGTATTCATTTATCCATTCTTTATTTCTCACTTGACATCCATATCCTATGTTGAGTTTCATCGGCTTTTTTTGTATGTTCCCTGCAAATAAAAATACAAATTGTTTTAAATTTCTTTTTCACGAAGGAGTTCTCCATGACTATTCATGTAGTAAACCATCCTCTCATCCGTCACAAAGTTGGGCTTTTGAGAGAAAAAAATATCTCCACCAAAGATTTTCGTGCCCTTTCCTCTGAAATCGCCAGACTACTCACCTATGAGGCGACAAAAGATCTTCCAACAGAATCAAAAACCATTGAAACCTGGTCAGGTCCCGCTGAAATTGAAATTATTAAAGGAAAAAAAATTACCTTTGTCCCTATTTTGCGTGCAGGACTTGGAATGATGGAGGCTGGTTTTGATCTGATCCCCTCTGCCAAAGTCTCAATTGTTGGTTTTTATCGTGATGAATCCACTTTGCAGCCGGTCCAATACTATGTAAAACTTGCCAAAAACATAGAACAACGCACTGCGCTGATTCTTGATCCCATGCTCGCAACCGGTGGAACACTCAATGCAACAATAGCTTTGCTAAAAGAGGCAGGTTGTAAGACTATCAAAGGAATTTTTCTTGTTTCCGCTCCTGAGGGCGTAAAAAAAGTACAGGATCTTCACCCGGACGTAGAAATCTATACTGCAGCTTTAGATGAAAGGCTCAATGAACACGGCTATATCCTGCCAGGTCTTGGTGATGCCGGCGACAAACTCTTTGGTACAAAATAGTAAGGAAGAACAGAAAAAACATGGAAACGCAACATTACGAGAGTGACTATAATTTCAGAGCCAGGGATATTATTCTTGGCGCCCAGATGCTTTTTGTAGCCCTTGGCGCACTGGTTCTTGTTCCCCTCCTCACCGGGCTGAACCCCAATGTCGCTTTATTTACTGCAGGAGCCGGAACCCTTCTCTTCCAAATTGTAACCAAAGGGAAAGTCCCCATTTTCCTTGCCTCCTCCTTTGCTTTCATTGCCCCAATTATCTATGGTGTCCAGACTTGGGGAATCGCCGGTACCATGTGTGGTCTGATGGCTGCCGGTGTTTTCTATATTTTACTCTCTATTCTTATCTACTTTCAAGGCAGTGAAATCCTGCACACCCTTTTGCCACCTGTTGTTACCGGCCCTGTTATCATGGTTATTGGCCTTATCCTTGCTCCTGTTGCCGTGTTCATGGCCACAGGCATGACAGGTGACGGTTCAATGGAATTAATTCCCCGCACTACTGCACTCATCGTCTCTTTAACTTCACTTGGTGTGACCCTTGCTGTTTCACTGCTTGGTAGGGGAATGTTTAAACTTATCCCAATTCTCTGTGGCATTATTGCAGGATACCTGATTTCTATTCCATTCGGCCTTGTTAATCTTGCTCCTGTTAAAGAGGCTGCCTGGTTTGCGATTCCATCCTTTACCTTTCCTGTTTGGAACCTTGAAGCTATCTTTTTCATTGTCCCTGTTGCCATTGCACCTGCCATCGAACATTTTGGTGATATCCTGGCAATCGGCTCAGTTACCAACAAGGATTATGTGAAAGATCCCGGCATTCATCGTACTATGCTCGGGGATGGTCTTGCCACCAGCCTTGCAGCCATGTTTGGTGGCCCTCCCAACACGACCTATTCTGAAGTTACCGGAGCAGTGACCCTTACCAAAACGTTTAATCCTGCAATCATGACCTGGGCAGCTATCACTGCCATAATCCTTGCCTTTGTCGGCAAAGTTGGGGCCATGTTGCAGACCATTCCATCTCCTGTTATGGGTGGAATCATGCTTCTACTCTTTGGGGCAATTACTGTGGTTGGCTTAAACACCCTTGTCCAAGCTCAGGAAGACCTCACTGAACCACGCAATCTTGCTATTATCTCACTCATCATGGTTATGGGTATTGGTGGTATGAGCTTTTCAGCAGGTGCTTTCACTGTGAAAGGAATTGGCCTTGCGGGTATTATTGGTGTTCTCCTCAATCTTATTTTACCTGGAAAAAAGAAAAAGGCTAAGGAATAGCATTATAAACAAATGGGTAAAGACGAAAAAACAGTAATGGGTATCCTCTATATTGCAGCCACCCCCATTGGCAACCTTGAAGATATCACTCTGCGTTGCCTGCGAGTATTAGGGGAAGTAGATCTGATTGCTGCTGAGGATACCCGTCATACCCGAAAACTCCTGACCCATTTTGAAATATCCACTCCTTTAATCAGTTATTACCGTGAAAAAGAGGTGCAACGTTCAAAACAGTTGGTGGAACGACTCCTTGCAGGAGAATCAATTGCTTTGGTTTCTGATGCCGGGACACCAGGAATATCAGACCCCGGCGCCATTTTGGTTGCTCAAGCACGCATTGCTGGAATAAGCATTGTTCCATTGCCTGGTGCATCAGCTCTCACCACAGCATTATCGGCTGCCGGTATAATGAATCCGCATTTCCTGTTTTTAGGCTTTGCTCCTTCTAAAAAATCCCACCGACGCTCCTTGCTCACCAGCCTTAAAAGCTCCCCCTGGCCTCTGGTCTTCTACGAATCACCCCGCCGTATCCAAAGCCTGCTTTCCGACATTCTTGAAATACTCGGAGACCGTCAGGGGTTCTGGGCACGAGAGCTGACAAAAACCTTTGAAGAGCTAAAGAGTTGCAAGGTCAGCACACTCCTTGATCTTGCTGCGTCAAAAAAGAATCGTGGCGAATTTGTTCTTATCATTGAACCAGACAAACTCATCTGCGCCGAAGGTGAAAATCTCTCTGAACTGCTGCTCTGGTACCGTGATAACACGAACATGACACTCAAAGATGTCAGTCGTAAACTTGCAGGCGACCTTGGCCTCTCCCGTTCCAAGGTTTATCAGGAAGCTCTCACTATCTTTAAAGGAAAAAAATAAGTTAAAAACTTTAATTCATAATCCATTATGACCATAAGAACCTGTGTTACCCCTCATAAACAGTTTATCTACGGTATTCACAAACCTGAATACAATGTTGATAACCTGAGGGTGGAAACAAAAACAGACAATCTTGGACATCTGGTTTCAGGTGAGCCATACTCTAATCAGACAAATTTTCCGGAAGGCAATCTACGGGTTGATAAAGCAGATTGGATCTTCGAAATCCCAAATGCTCTATCTTTTCGAGGCTCGACATTTATTGATAAAGAATGGGCAGATAACAGCGCCCGCAATCTTCACCGAATAAGCTTACCATTAAAAAAAGAGCTTTCCTTGAGTCGGCTTTTTCAGGAAGAACAACTCCCTGATAGCCTTTTAGAAAAACTTCCATCTCCCCTACTCCTTGCCCTTGCCACAACATCTACTGATCCTGATGATCTCATTAGGTTGGCAGAACTCTGTTGCCGAATAGAAAAAAATTCGGATGGTCTTCCTGTCGGGCTGGTTTACGCAAAGGACGATCAGGGACGT
Source organism: Desulfocapsa sp. (assembly GCA_029932055.1). Classification (GTDB taxonomy): domain Bacteria; phylum Desulfobacterota; class Desulfobulbia; order Desulfobulbales; family Desulfocapsaceae; genus Desulfocapsa. Next base: position 3,314 of record JAOZQU010000177.1, on the reverse strand, counting down.
ATGCGTGCAATAATCGACAATCATCCCTTATTTGAGGCAGTTGCCAATAATCCGATTTTGCCTGATAGCTATAAAACAATTATGGTTCTGCGGCCTGGTGCACAGGGAGGAAGTGAAATTGTTGGAGAATATTCAGAAAAAGATCAAACCCACGTCTTTGAATACCTGCGACGTAACTCGTATATTGCAGGGGGCCATTATGCAGCCAATATGGCTGATGATGCAATCCGTTATTCCATAACTCATCTATCAGAGCAGGATATGACAGGCTTACGCCATCTCTATTATCAACGAAGCTTTGTACGATTAGCAGTTCACCTTGGACTGGAGCTTGACCATGAACAAAAAATGTATTCTTCCCCATCCCTGGAAACTCTGAGACAAAAAATCCAGCAAACTCTTGCAGAGGGCGTAACATCAAAAATCACAGCCACACTCTGGGGCTGGAATTTCGGCTTTGATTATGCGCCGACAAACTACCGTCTTCACGCCTCTCACCAGCAGGTTCATCAGCAATATTCCATGATTCCACAGGAGGTTGAAACGTTTTCCGGTAATCCGCTCAAAGCGACTGGCACCATGCCCTCATTTGGCTGTGGTGATATGGTATCTGAAGTGATGCAGAGCTACCGGCAGGAGGCTAACAGTGATTTTTTTGCTGATTATCTGGCCTGTATCAAAAACAATGTCCGAATGGACGGAAGAGATGATCTGGAATCCAGCCTTATTCTCTGGGAGAATAAACATGCCATACTTTTTGTTCCCAAAGCACAGACTTCGCAATGGGAACTGCAACTCATGGCACTTCACAATGAAGAAGGAGAAAAAGTTGGCAATATTCTCGAAGCTGACACTACAGTCAGAGCAGCACTTAACAAAGGGATATTCCTGGCCCAAAAAGCTCTTGCCGGACTGGGCGCACGAATGGTCACCTCAATTGAATATCCCAAGCGATTAATCAATGCAAAAGAAGGACAACACCTGCTCTACAGCTTTCTCCCCCGCCTGCCTGAATCTCCAGGAGCCTTTAGTGAAGCTCAACTGCGCTACATCAACGGCCACTATCCGGAAGACTTTGCAGCAGTGTGCAGACGTGAGCTTAGGGCTCATTCAAAAACAAATTCGTAATTATTGAATGCACCCTTAAGAAAGCAAAACTGTTACTTTAATACCGGTGATGAACGGTAAGCCGGCATAAGTGCCTTATCAGAATATTTACTTAAAAAAACAAAAAAATATTCTGTAAGGTACTAATGCTCGGTATTGCTCCCACGTTGCCTTAAAACCTTTTGTAGCCCCAATTGTTCCTGAACATTTATAACCAAAGGACCACCAATATTCGCCTCCAACTGTTCATCGGATTTTTCTTTTTTCTTTTTCAGCATAAGAAAAACACCAATATCGAGAGGATTCTCCGCCTTAATGGTCTTCTGTTCAGAGTCATCAAGATAAATATCATAATTCAGATCATAGGCAGTAGGATCGACAAGTGTAAAGGTCACAACAGGTTTGTCACAGGATTCAAGCCAATATGCTGAAACTTTACCATCATCCTTGTGAAAAATCTTAAAAGTAGTGTATTCTTCAAACCCGGGAATACCCTTGGGAAATGTAAAAACTTTTTCTGACTGAATCGATGGTTGGCTCGTCACTGTGCTTTGCATACTCATAATCGCTCCCTGATCATAATTTTTTAATAAAAAGTTGCTTGATACTGTTTCTATCGGCAACCTCATATGTTTTTTTTAGTACCTTTACGTTTTTTTTGTTTTTTTCTTACAAAAAATTAGTTAAGGGCTCATTCAAAAATAAATTCGTAATTATTGAATGCGCCCTAAGGCACTTATCCCGCTTATTGGGGCTAGTCTTTTATTTATTGTTTATTTTTTTTATTTTGGAGTCAAGGAATGGATAAGAACGGATTTTTTGGGAACTGGGGTGGAGCCTATATCCCGGAAGTATTGTATCAAACCTTTCAGGAACTGAAGGAAGAATATGCTCGTTGTCGAAAAGACCCGGCATTTTGGCAGGAATATCTAGAGTTGATGTCCACCTACTCCTGCCGCCCTACTCCACTGACATACGCTGAAAACCTGACCAAACACTTTGGTGGCGCAAAGATATATATAAAACGTGAAGATCTCAACCATACCGGTGCCCATAAAGCAAACAACGTCATGGGCCAGGGACTGCTTGTTAAACGAATGGGAAAAAAACGGGTAATTGCTGAAACAGGTGCGGGCCAGCATGGGATGGCCACAGCCACCATGGCTGCAAAATTTGGACTTGAGTGCACCATTTACATGGGCGAAGAAGACGTGATGCGTCAGCGACCTAATGTATTCTGGATGGAAAAGTTGGGAGCTACAGTTATTACTGTAAAAGATGGCTCCCGAACTTTAAAAGATGCCATAAATGAAGCCTTCCGCGACTGGGTCACCAATGTGGAAAACACACATTATGTGTTTGGTACGGCCTGCGGTCCTGCTCCATTTCCTGAAATGGTTTCATGGTTCCAATCCGTCATTGGTATGGAAGCAGCCGAACAGATCCTGAAATATCATGGCAGAATGCCTGAAAAAGTCTATGCCTGCGTAGGAGGCGGATCGAATGCCATGGGAATTTTCAAACGATTCCTGGATGAAACAGATGTGGAACTGATAGGCGTAGAGGCCGGTGGGCACGGAGCTGACAGCGGAGCTCATGCCATACGGCTTTCAAGTCCTGATGCAACGCCCGGCGTTGCGCAAGGCTACAAAACCATGTTCCTGCAGAATGACGATGGCCAGATGAACCTAACCCATTCCGTGGCTGCAGGACTTGATTATGTAGGTGTTTCTCCTATTCTCAGTGATCTCTGGGAAAAAAAACAGGTTCGCTTTGAATCAGCCACTGACGATGAAGTCATACAGGCCCTGGATCTTACCATGAAACAGGAAGGAATCATTCCAGCTCTTGAATCAGCCCATGCCTTTGCAGGAGCTTTCAGAGAAGTTGGACAACTTTCCCCGGACAATGCTATTATTATCAATCAATCCGGCCGTGGCGATAAAGACATCTTTACCATTGCCCATGCCTATGCAGACCCTTCCTGGAAGGAGTTTATCATTAGCCGCGCTAAAGAATACAGTAAGTAATGCAAAACTCTTACAAGGATTAAGACATGCTATTAGAACAGCAATTACGTAACAAATTACAAAAGAAAGATATTTTACTCATGACTCATATTGTTCTGGGTTACCCTTCCTTTGATGTGAATCGTGAGGTTATCAAACAGATGGTGGAAAACGGGGTGGATTGCATTGAGATGCAGA
>JAOZQU010000176.1 GCA_029932055.1 Desulfocapsa sp. | reverse complement strand
ACCAGTGTCACTTTCCTCTGAACAAGCTCTGCAAACACAGAATCTCTTGCCCAGGAAACATGACGAAATTCAACAGCCACAGGGAAACCATGTAAACCATCAAGGAGATGTGCCAGATAGTATCGGTTGCTCCTGCTCCAATCAAAATTGGGTGGCAACTGAATCAGAATGGCTGCCAGCTGTTTCTGCAGGGGTTTAATTCCCTCTCTGTACAGTTTGAGTTCCTGCTGCCAGTCCCGTTCACGCTCGTGGGTAAGTGTTCTGGTCAATTTCGCTGCAAAAAGAAAACTTTCCGGAGCTTTGGCAATCATTCGACTGATAGCCTCTGCACGAACCATCTGGTACCAGGTATAATTCAATTCAACTATGGGAAATGAGCGGGCATATAATGGCAGCATTTCCGGGGTTCTGGTACCTTGAGGATAAAAACCACTGTCCACCCACTCAGTATAAGAATACCCGCTGGTGCCTACGAGCACCGGACAGAGTTTATTTTTCTGAACATCCGATGTTGAACGTTGAACGTTTGATGTTCGATGCTCAGCTTTGACCATAACTCCTCACCACGCCTACCACTTTTCCCTGCACCAAAATATCAGAAAAAGGATATTGAACAGATTGGAATTTTTTATTTTCAGGGCGTAACTCGATATGATTTTTACCTAAAAAAAATCGTTTCACCGTGGCTTCTTCTCCCTGAATAAGCACCGCCACAATCTCTCCATTTTCCGCATACTGTCTCGGTTCACAAATCACCAGATCTCCGTTAAGAATCCCTGCACCTTGCATGGAATCACCTTGGATACGTAAACAAAAAAGATTGCTGCCGGAAAATAACGTTCCATCCACAACCACAGAGCCATCCCATTCCTGCTGCGCATACATAGGTAAACCAGCCGTTATTCGTCCCACCACCGGCAATTCCCGCACCCGCAAGCTCTTTTTTTCTTCCACCCGCTGTGACAGAATACGAATCGAGCGACTATACCGCCCTTCACGTTCAATCATTCCCTTCCGTTCCAGTTGCACAATCAACTGAGCCACAGCATTACGACTGACACCCATATCATCTGCAGCCTGCCGCAAACTTGGCGCCCGTCCCTCCTGTTCCAGATGTTCCTGCAGATAGTCAAAAAGCTGCTGCTGTTTTTTCGTTAGAGTCATCTTTCTCCTTCGCCTGTAATGTACATTTACATTACACAAGTACAACAAACACCAACAAAATGTCAATGTACTTTTGGTCGAGACAAAAAAAACACCTTAAAAAGAACGCTCTCTTTCGGTATTCAGTGATATTGAGTTTGGCTGGAAAAACGCTCGTGCCATTGGTGGGTTGGACATTGGACAATGTGTGGTGGTACGCAACCTTTCAGTGGTTGCGATGTAACCAACCCATCCGGCGCTCTGCGCTATGCTACTCACAGCGCAGAGCGCTTCCAGATGCCAATCAGTTTTCCGGATGATTTGCTCATTATCAATGCAAACGAGAACCGGGCACAGCGATTGGATACATTCAAGGGCGATAAGATAATCACCTTTGTCTCAAAAGATTGCCCTGTGTCAATGGTTGAAACCGTAATTAAGGTGCACCAATTGGCTGATCAAAACAAGAATGTAAGGGTGATTGTGGCGCCATTGCAAAAATTGTCTGAAAAACATTTGGTAAAGACCATCAGGCTTCCTCTATTTGTACAGATAAAAGAAGATTTTGAATCACCAGGAAAAAGCGCACAATTTATGAAGTTAGCAGAGTGATCCTGACCATTAGTATGCCACATCCAAGCTCAAATTTTTTTACTTCATCCCCTCTTAACCTCCCTACTGTATACGTTATAAAATAAGGATCGAACTTATGTTATAATGAGGTCATCAAAATCCTGTTTTTTCAAGCTATCTTTTCGTTTGCTGATCAGCCGGATCTATGTCAATGCGGTGGATAAGATGAAAAGGGGATGATTTCGTTCCAGTGCTACAACTATTCAAGACAATGGCAGGGTGATTTCAATTATCAAGCCATCTTCCTCGCCATTTTTAGCCTCTATACTGCCGCCATGCATTAAAACTGCCTGTTTGGCAATGGTAAGGCCTATACCAGTGCCACCACTTTTGCGATCTCTTGCTTCATGGACTCGGAAAAAAGGTTTAAATATCTGCGTAAGCTGCTCATGCGGCACCCCTGATCCATGATCCTGGACAGTAATAGATACCTGATTCTCATTTTTTAAAACGCGAATTTCAACGCTGGATTCTGGGGAGGTATAGTACAAACCATTACGAATGACATTTTCCAGAGCTCTGTTGAGCATCTCACTGGAACCTGGCACTGTAATATTATCGAATTTTTCTATTTCTATTTCTTTTTTATTGTTTCCACCCATAGCCTCAAATTGAGCATTGTGAACAATGTCACCCAGCAGTTTTTGTAAGTTCACCGGTTGTCTGGATACATGCTCGAATTGAGCTTCAATCCATGCCAGGGTGAGGAGCTGGGTAATCAGTTCATTTAGCTGCGTGGATTCCTTTTCTATTCTGGCCAGATGCGGTTCTGTATTTTCTGGTTGTTGCCGGAGCATCTCCAGGGCTACATTTAGACGAGTCAATGGGGAGCGCAGTTCATGGGAAATATCGCGCAATAATCGTTTTTGGGAATCCAGTAAAGATTGAATCTTTTGGGCCATAGTGTTGAAATCGTGGCTTAAGTCTACAATTTCGTCGCTCCTGCTGCCAAAGAGATCAACCCGTGTTGAATAATCCCCTTTGGTTATTCGCTGGGTGGCCTTACGCAGGTTACGAATCGGAGTGGTTAGTGAACGGGCAAGCATATAACAGGCGGGTGCCGCAAGAAGCGTCATCAGAATTATTGGTACCAATCCTGCCGTTTTCCTTTGATTGCGTGGAAAAACAGACGACCGTAACATCCCGTTAGTTGTACCGACAATGGTTACGACTTGTCTGTTTTGGTCTAGGGGCAAGGCAATTATTATTTCTATACCAGTTGTTTTGCTTTGGATATCGTTTGCGTTCCTGGAGGCTACAGCAAGGTCAACAGCACCTTTAGGCAATTTACGTCCTGAAAATGTTGTGTAGTCTTCACGCAACAAAAAAAAACGATCATGTTTCTGTTCTCCAGCTTCCAGCAGATACGAAATCAACTCCTCCTCACCACCCTGAGCCAATATTTTCACAGCTGCAAGACCGACTGTTGAAAGCAGATGGGCCAAATCATCTGCACGTTGACTTGTCAGTTGCTTTTTCAGCCCACCAAATGGACCCACAGGAGCCCGGTAGGAGATCATCAGCGTAAAGAGCCCGGATAGTAGAATGATAAGAATAAAACCAAGGAACATTTTGGAAAAAAGACTGCGCATAATTAGTGCTCTTGTCTGGTGTAAAGATAGCCAACTTTACGTATGGTTCTAATTCGTTCACGACCATTTATCCTGTTGCCCAACTTTCTCCGCAGGTTACTGACATGAACATCAATGCTGCGATCAAATATTTCAAGCTCACGGTTTAAAACTATTCCAGTCAATTCCTCGCGAGTCATTACCTGACCGGCTTTTTGTAATAACTCATAAAGTAATGAAAACTCCACTTCAGTGATTTTAATAATATTACTGTTCTTTTTAACTGTTCTCGATCCAAAATCAATTTCAATGTCGTCAAGTTTAAGTTGTGCCCGTCTGTCAGGCTGGAAGTCTTTATGCGGTATCGTTCGACGCTGGATGGCACGAATTCTTGCCACAAGTTCGCGGGGATTAAATGGCTTGGCCAGATAGTCATCTGCTCCCATTTCCAATCCAAGAATACGGTCAATATCTTCGCCTTTGGCGGTAAGCATCAGTACCGGAATGGATGAGGTTTGTCTTAACTTTTTCAGGAGTTCAAAGCCGGTCATGCCGGGAAGCATCACATCAAGGATTATGAGGAAATGTTCACCGGACAGACCACGTCTTAGACCGCCATGCGGTTCATAAACAGCCTCTATATCAAAACCTTCCGGCTGTAAATATTCAGTCAGCATCTCGCACAGTTCGCTGTCATCATCAATGAGTAAAATTCTGGCCATGCTTTACTTGTCTCCTCGTTGATATTTCAACTGGTAAAAGATTTTATTATTTGAACAGTATACAGCAGCATTGATATCTGTGAAATGGCTTTACAAAACTTTACAAAACTTAACTTTAGCTTAACAGCAATTTGTAAAATGAAAGTTTATTATTACGAAATCATAAGAATTAAAGTTAGAGTTGTATCTTGTTGCTTGCCGTTATTTGGTGCTTTATTGTTTTTCGGGGAAGAAATATTGACTTGCACAGGTAATCTCAGCCCAGCCATGTAGTATTGGGCATATCGCCCTGTACTCTGCCTGGCTGTTAGCCAAATCCCCCAAACTTCTTTGTGTCTTTAATTAATTACAATTTCGGTATTGTGAATTATTTCCACAGAACAAAGCCTTAAGGGTAATATTGTCAAAATAATATTTTAGATTGAATCTTGCATGCATTACAGTTCTGTCTAAAATTCATGATGCGGTAGGAACACAACAACAGTGCGTCTCAGTACATTTTATGCACTGGAATAAGCTGTGTCGAGATCAAGCCAAACCTGCTGAAAGGCAGGGACGGAAAGCCACGGGTCTTAATGAGATAGCCGAGCTGCCTATTGAGGTAGTTCGGCTTTTTTTGTGTGGTGATAAAGGCGACTGCTTGGGAGTCAGTCAGTTAGAAAAATACAAACAATGGGAGAATTTATGAAGCCAGGAAGATCAGGAATTGGATTGCTACTTGCCGGGACCATACTGGCCACTTCAGCATCATTTGCAGGTGCGTGGACGTATAGTACTGAAGAAGTGGACTATGAGGGCGGCTCATTTGTTATAGGTACGCGTACTGGGCAATACTATATGTACCGTGTAGGTGTTGCCACCAATGACAGTGTTGAGCCGGAAACACTGAATGTAGAGCTCAATTACCACAATGGTTATATCGGTCAGTATTGGTACAGTATTGATGATGGAGCCAACTGGCTTGAAGTTCCCAAAAATCAAGCCACCCTTAGCGTGGAAAACGTAGCAATCAATGACTCGGTCCAGCTCAGGGCTGTTATCTGCTACTACCGTTATCTATCTACTTCTCCCTGGGGTGAGGCAGATGAGAGCATAGGTGATGAATACTATTTTGCCTTTCCCCCTGGTGGTCATTATTGGGAAGGGGAAACTGTAAACCCGACTGGCTTTGTTGCCGTAATCAGTTTATCACCTGCAGATGCCTGGACGTACAGTACTGATGAGGTGGACTATGTGGGCGGATCGCATATTATTGGTACCCGGTCCGGACAAACCTATATGTTCCGTGTGGGTGTTGCCACCAATGACAGTGGAGCTCAGGAGACCCTGAATGTCGAGCTCAACTATCACAATGGTTTTATCGGTCAGTATTGGTACAGTGTAGACGATGGAGAAAACTGGATTGACGTTCCCAAAAACCAAACCACCTTTAGCGTGGAAAACGTAGCAAGCGGTGATTCGGTACAGCTCAGGGCTGTTACCTGCTACTACCGTTATCTCTCTACCTCTCCTTGGGGTGAGGCAGATGAGAGCATAGGTGATGAATACTATTTTGCCTTTCCCCCTGGTGGTCATTATTGGGAAGGGGAAACTGTAAACCCGACTGGCTTTGTTGCCGTAACCAGTTACACTGGTCCTGAAGAGGATCTGGACCAGGATGGTCAGACGGTCAGTGAAGGCGACTGCAATGATCTGGACGATACCATCTACACAGGTGCTCCTGAAGTCTGCGGAGACGGTATAGATCAGGATTGTGATGGCGAGGATGAGAGCTGTGTAATAGAAACGGTGACTTCGGCAGGGCTGGTATGGATGGACCGGAACCTCGGTGCTTACCGCGCTGCAGCAAGTATGGATGATGAATGGGCCTTCGGTGATTATTATCAGTGGGGCAGAGGAACCGATGGTCATGAGCAGGATGATAGTGCAACCACCACGGTCCTCAGTAACAGTGATTATCCAGGGCATGGTGATTTTATCACGACGGATAGTGAGCCCCATGACTGGAAAACTTCGCAGAATGATAATCTGTGGCAGGGTGAGTCCGGTATTAACAATCCGTGCCCGTCCGGTTTCAGGCTGCCAACGGAAACGGAATTCAGTGTCGAAAGAGCTTCCTGGACTTTTGGGATGGATACGTTTCATAATGAGGCGGCTTATGCATCTCCCCTTAGGCTTATTGGGGCAGGTCGCCGCGAATGGGATGGTACGTTCGGTCCCGGAACCTACTGGGGCTGCTACTGGACTAGTACGGTGAATGGCAGCAGTGCCAAATACTTTGATTTCAACCCCGGCTGGTCCACCACGTATGACCAGGATCGTTCGTTGGGGATGAGCGTCCGCTGCATTCAGGACTATGACCTTGGCGACGATCTGGACCAGGATGGTCAGACGGTCAGTGAAGGCGACTGCAATGATCTGGACGATTCCATCTACACTGGTGCTCCTGAAATCTGCGAAGATGGTATAGACCAGAATTGTGAAGGGTGGGATGAACCCTGTGGTTTGCCGGAAGGGACCGTTTTTTCAGCAGGGCAGATTTGGATAGACCGTAACCTCGGTGCCTCCCGTGTAGCCACCAGTTCCGATGATGCAGAAGCCTATGGAGATTTGTACCAGTGGGGTCGTTTAACTGATGGACATGAGAGCCGTACAAGTTTAACAACATCTGTTATAAGCAACACAGATGTCCCAGGGCACGATAATTTCATAACGGTGGATAGCGGTACTAACGATTGGCGATCGCCCCAGAATGGTGATTTGTGGGAGAGCGAGTCCGGTACGAATAACCCGTGTCCATCCGGTTTTAGATTGCCAACTGTTACGGAAATCGAGGTCGAAATAAATTCCTGGGTTACCGATAATACGGCAGGAGCCTACAGTTCACCACTGAAGTTAGTAGCGGCAGGACGGCGCAATGCACCAAATGGAAATATCAGCGACGAAGGTATTTACGGCGAATATTGGTCAGGCACGGACAGTGCCACATCTTGGTTCGCAGATATTATGTATTTTAGGATTGGATACGCAGGCTCACTTAGCAGAGAACGAGGAAACGGATTAAGCGTCCGTTGTATTATGGATTAAGACACCTTGATGTATTTTTCCATTTAACCACTTTACCGCCGCACCCTAAGGATGCGGCGGTTCGATTTTTTTTGCGATGATTACCAGAGAAAATAAGATCGGCAGGTGGCTTGCTTTGATTGTTCAGTTGGTGGTTTTGCTGCTGATCAGTGGTGAGGTCGCTCGGGCTTCATTTATTATCCAGTCCCGGGAAGCTGTGGATATAGAAGTAAAGGGATATAACGGACTGAGTGAAATTATCCTGTTCAAGGGAAGCCTGAGTGCAGGAACAAAAGAAACCGTAGGCACCCCTTATCGTGGA